>JAYUBV010000252.1:0-1902 GCA_043740655.1 Pseudomonadota bacterium
GCAAAAAGCCAGCTTCCAAAATAGCTTGGGTGCCCGCCAGATCCCCCGCGTCATTAATCACTTCCAAATAGGTAATCCCGTATTGGTGGAGCAAGATCGCAATCTTGCGGTACAGCTCGACGGGATTCACGTACACGTCTAGCCGTTCGCCCAAGATCGCGGCGAAGCGTTCTTCGGGAACCATCTTGATAAAGATCTCGATCCGTTGCGCGGGATCGGTAATGAGCACGTTAGGCTCGTGAAACGGATAAAAATGCACGCTCAGCGCCTGACGCTCTTTCAGCTTGGCGAACCGGTGGGCCACGAAACTCGGCGCCGGAATAATCTCAAGTGTCGGCAGCTCATGCCCCGCGAACCGTTCGAATGGCCGCGGCGTCGCCACCGGCAGCTCGTCCAGGCCGCATAGGTGGCGAACCTTTTCGTAGAACGGCGCCACGCTGGGGTGAAGCGAAAAGCGGGCGGACTTCCGTTTAGTCATCGCGTTATCAAAGAAGTAAGCGGACAGGCCGTTAATCCGGTGTGGATCGCCGCCGAATGCATTGGGGAACACGCCGAGCATCTTGAAACCAAAACGTAGGGTGATCTCTTGCTGGGCGAGGGTAATCGTGCGGGTGGTCGTGTAGACAACCTCGACCCCTTTTTCGCCCAGGTACTTCAATAGCCGCGGCATAGCCTGCTCGAAAAGTTCGTTCCGCTGCGACAGCTCCGGGTGCACCGCCACGCGCGTGATCTTGGCGAGACGGTTACTCCGATCAATCTGGATGCCGAGGTAGACAACGATCTCATCACCGCGCTCGCCCACCAACCAAATGGTCTGCTCGCTTGAGATCTCTTGCTCCAGCGTGCTTTGGTGCAGCATGAGTTCGTCAGAGACGCGAGATGGACCCGGGTCGGCCACCCGAGAGGCGTCGCTGCCGGGATTGGCTAGCTGATACAGACGCATCAGGCCAAAAGCATCACGCGTTAGCGCCCTACGAAAGTCTAACTTCATGAGTCCGCTCCCCATCCCATGCGGCACTTCGCAAGGCCAAAAAGTAGAACGCGAGCAGCCCAATGCCCGCCCCCTGCGCCACCATCACGGTGGTCACACTAACCGTATCGACCATCAGCCCAAATAGCAGGTACGCCACCGGGAAGGTGAAGCCGATCACCGCCGACAAGATGGAGAAGAATCTCCCCTTCTCGTGATCCGCCACCGCGTTCTGCGCGAACACGAAGAATCGGGCGTTGTTCACGCCGAGGGCTAACCCCGCCACGAATAGCGAAGCCGCCGAAACGTGGAACGTCGGTAAGAAAGCCGGCATCGCGAAGCCAAGGCCTAAGAACAGCAAGCAGCCGAACGCGACTTTCAAAATGTCTTCCGACAGCTTCATCACGCCGCTGGCCCAGGTGCCCAGAATGAGCCCCAGCCACAAAGCCCCTTCGAGCAGGCCCAGTTCGCTAGCCTGCATGTTGAGCACACGCTTCACGAAGAGAGGCAACACCAGCAAGGTCGGAGTGCAGAAAAAATTCACAAAGCCGAAACCGAAGAGTAGGCGTTTTAAAAATGGATAGTGCCCCAACACTTGCCACGGCGTTTCCACCAATTTGGGATCCACGCTAGTGGCCGCGACTTCCGGGGCGCGGAAGGAAGTCAGGCGGCTCGACGTGGCGGCGACGTAGTAGCCGACGGAGGCTAACGATAGGGTGGAGACGATCCCAATATGGTCGATGAGCAAAGCGCCGAGCATGGCGCCCGCGAAGTTGGCGAGGCTCTGGGTCGAGGTCGCCATCGCCACTGCCTTGTTCAACCCCTCGGGGCTCGCGACCAGCGCGACCGAACGGTTCAAAGTGGGATCGAGCAATGCCTGACAAGTCGCCAATCCAAATGCCAGCGCGTAGATGAGCGGAGTGGATAACCAT
>JAYUBV010000253.1:0-1901 GCA_043740655.1 Pseudomonadota bacterium
ATTTGATGCGCGAGACGCCGTCTTTGCCGTGGGATTTACCCCACGAATTCCAGACGTGGGCGTTGCGCTGTCCGTCCTGGGTGTCCCAGCCCACGATGGTGACCATGTGGTTACCGCCGGAGTTTAAGCTGCTGCAGCTGTTGTACACGCCGCCGCCGCTGATCGAGTACGCGGCCACCGTAACGACGAGTGGCGACTTCCACTGGTAGATGGCGTCCATCATCATCTTTACTTTATTGCCTTCGCGGAAGGTTCCGTCGTCGTTCCGCATTGCGCGGGAGTACTGCAGCGAGCTGCCGACGTACGGGGTGGCGATCACTTTTCCGTCCCAGCCTTCCGAAATTTCGGAGCTTGAGTATTTACAGGAGCCGGTGACGCCATTTTTGTACGGGAAGTCCGCCTCGTAGGGCAGTCCGTGCTTTAAAAAGTCCACCGCCGACATGTAACCGCCGCTGCAGCTGCCCGCTTTGGAGCACGACAGCACGGTTTGGACGGAATGGTCGTACGCTTTCTGGTCGTGGACGGCGCGCGCTAATTCTAAACCATGGTGCGTGGCCCAGGCCCAACAGTCGCCGCATTTTTGTGTGCGCAGATCGGGCTGACCGTTCTTCATCAGGTCGCGAATGTCGAAGTCGTCGGGCAACGCCGCCGTGATGGATGGTTCGTAAAAGGCGACGTTTTCGCCGTACGCCCATTCGGGATCTTCGAGTAATCCGGTTTTGTCCGGCGCGGGTCGAAAGAACAGATCGTCGAGTTTTACCTGAAAGGTGCAGCGGTTATCCAACGAGCGGCCATCATCGTCGATGGCCCCTTCCACCACCCCGGGGCCGCAATTTTTTACCAGCTCCTGCAGTTCGCGTTTGGCTTCGCGGTTTTTGCGGGCGTTTAAATCAATCTTGGCGGGCACGCGGGCGACCACTTCCGACGGTAATTTTAAAGTATCGCGAGTGGCCGCGGTGACGACGATCACGATCAAAGCGAGACTGAGTCCGGCTAGGATTCTCATGGAACTTCCTCCAGGATGTTTCAATTTTTTTTAGGGGGGTAGGCGGGCGAAAGCCTATCTCTCTACGTTAGAAGTAAACGCCACCGCCGTGGGGGAACCGGTCGCGATCCTTTTAACATTCGTCAACGTGCGTCATGAAATTGGCGGGGGAGAGGGTGCGGGGGAGTGTCATGCGCCTCACCGTTGACCGAAGTGTTTGGGCTTTCACGCAGGCCGTCGGCGCGCTACTTCATGGGCATGAAATTCCCGCGCGCTTTTTTATTCCTCTCCACGTTGTCGACCATCGTGTTAGCGGACACCTACGTTCCCTGCGATCAGGATAAAGCAAAACAGACGGCACGATCACGCGAGCTGCAGCGGATTGTCGCCGCGGACCAATCGGACCGAAAGGTGATCCCAATGCCGGCCGAGGTGTTCCTTCGCGATCGCCAGAGGCGCGAGCGGGTGGGGCAGATTTTTGGCGAGGGCTGCTTCACGACGGCCGCTGACTACGCGGCCGCCGCCCTCGTTTACCAGCATGGCGACCGGCCCGATCACTTCCTGCAGACGTTTCACTGGGCCAAGCGTTCGTTCGAGCTAGGCGATGCGAATCAGAAACGGTTGATGGCCCTCGGGCTCGACCGTTACCTCGTCAACGTGGGCCACAAGCAGCTTTTCGCCAGCCAAGCGAACAAGGTGGTTAAAGAGATGTGCTGGTGTCTGGAGCCGCTCGAATCTACTTTTCCGGAAGCGATGCGAAAGGATTACATGTCGACCTCACTCGCCGAGCAACTCGCGTGGATCGACGGTCTCAACAAAGGCACGGCCTGCCCGCCGGCCAAAGAATGCGCGCACGATCTCAAACCGACCCCAAGGGGCACGGTGCCGGGTTTTTGGTAAGCGGGCGTGTCAGACT
>JAYUBV010000254.1:0-1890 GCA_043740655.1 Pseudomonadota bacterium
TGGTTGGACCCACCCAAGATGTCAGCGGGCGGGGCCTGACTTCCAGCTTAAGCGCATGCCGTGCACTAGCTCCTTAAACTTTGAACTTCAGGCTGGTTGCCTTTTCAATCGTGGGTCAGGCTGATGTGGGATCGCTCATCTGAAGTTTGAAAATCAGCTTGGCATTAGAAGCTGCACTTTTTCCGAATGAGGCTCGAATGCTTCCTCTGGGAAATTTTTACCCACAGTTTTATTTGATTTCATCATTTCCGCACGGGTGACATTGACTTCCTGAATCAAAGTCGCCATGAAGTTGAGTGTCGTTTTTTCACGATTCTCGAGTGGATTGCCCGCGCGAAGTTTGTGGAAGTGAGTTAGGGGAAATCAAATGCGTAAATTCTTGTTGGGTCTGGTTTTGCTGTTGGGTGTGGTTGCTTCGGTTCCGTCGGAAGCTCACGGCGGCCGTTACATTGTTCCCGTTTACCCGGTGTATCCTGTGTACCCGGTGTACCCGGTCAATCCGTGCACGTACGTCTTGGTTCCGGTCACGAGCCTTCAGCTCGTTTACACGATCTACGGATATCAGTACCAGTACGTCACCTCGTACGCGTACCAGCTCCGTTGCTACTAAGACTGGTTTGATTCCATTTTCGAATGCGGGTCCTCCTCTGGGGGGCCCGCTTTTTTTTGCCGAGTACCTTCTGCGGCAACCCGCTACCTCTGTAACGGATTCAAACCAAACGTGACGTGGCTCTGGAAGGCCTGCGGATCTCCGCTCTTAAGTAAACCGGAGGTTTGCCGGCAACGGGCATCGCCCGCGCAACGGGAAAGCCACTCCGCCGCTTTCTCTTGGTTTCCCAGCTTATGTTCGCCCCAGGCCGCGTAGTATGGACCCACCCACAGCTGTGGTTTCGTCTCGGCTAGGCGCACGGCCTCGTCCCTGAAAAGCTGCGGATTGGTCGGGTTGCGTCGCTGTTGGATGAGCAGTTTCAGCTCGTCCGTATCGGCGCCAGTTCGACCTCCTTCGCGGTCCGCGCGTTCCATCTTCCCGACGTTATCGAGAGCTTTGTCGAACTTAGCGTCGGTATCCTTGCCGGCGGCGGAGCCTTGTGCGTCCATGAAACGGCCCATCGCCGCGGCCTTGGCGGCGAAGCCAAGCTTGGGATCGACATCCAGTAAACGCTCGGCCACTTCGGCGGCCTGGGCCGGATTATCCGTAAACTTTGCCATCAGTTTATCGGCGAGAACTTTCGGATCGGTGATCTCTTTCAGCGGCACATCGCGCGTGTTCCAGTCCGCAATGCGGGCGCGGTAGAGAAGTGCCGCCGCCTGACACTGGGGCGCGGCCATTGCCCATTGCTCGGGCGTTTTTAATTGGGGAAGGTTTCCGCAATAAGTGACGAACTGGTCGTGCGCGGCTTTAAGCGCCGCCGGGGTCACCTTGCATTCTCCCACGGTAGGAAACGGTTTGTCGGCAAGCGGGCCGCCTTGAAAATTCTTATTGAGGTCGAGCTCGAGGACCCGGGTCCACAAGGCCCTGCAGGCTGGGTCGGCATCCGTCGGAGCGGCCACTTTAGCCTGGGCGGAACGCGGGGCCGCGTACAGCTCGTTAGCGCGGGCATCCGGCGCGTCCGCGGGCACGAGGGGGGCCACCGGGGCGGGGGCGCCCGGCGTGGGAACCTCCATTTCGGTCACCTTCGGCGTGGTCAGCACCAGCGCCACTTTCCAGACCGCTAGGCAGAGCAAGACTCCCGCGATGACGAGCAGTTTCTTGTCGGGCAGTGGTTTGGCGTTCGACGGTTTTTTAGAATTCATGGGTGGTTATCCATAACCCAGCTTGCCTCCGCGCTCAAAAAATTTTGACTGACCCAAAGGGGGCCGTGTTACCGTCGGCCGTATGGGCGAAACGGA
>JAYUBV010000255.1:0-6396 GCA_043740655.1 Pseudomonadota bacterium
CCGAACCTTGGCCCCTTTTTGTGCGACGGTCTTGAAAAGGTGTGCGCTCAAACTATAGAGACCGGCACCGTGGTGAATGATGATTACGTTACCCATGCCCTTTACCCAGCCGTCGTACTCGATGATTCCGGGCAGCACCGCTTTGACCGGCGTCTGGTAACTCGTCTCGATCTCGATACCCTTTTTAAAGACCACGGTCTGGAAAGCTTTATTCACGGCCTTGCCGAAGTTTCCGATGATGGTTCCTTCGATCAACGGCAAGGGTAGCTTGCCACGCAGGTGCGCCATGCCGTTAGTCGCCGTGATGTCACTGTGGGGGTCGCGTTCCATTTCTAGATCGTCAAACAGCGTGGCGACCTGACGGGAGACCGAGCGATATTCTTTCACCAGGATTTTGTACGACCCCTGACGGCGGGCGATGGACTTCATGATCGCGTGCTTCTTTTTCAGGAACTGCGACAGGATTTCCTGCTGTTCCGTCAGCTCCGCGAGTAGACGTTGTTGCTCGGCCTTGGCCTGCGTGAGGCGCTTCTCGCTCTCGTTCAGGCGACTCGTCTTCGCGGTGAATTGGCGCGAGATGATCGTCTGGGATTTCAACGTTTTCATTAGGACGCGAAACCGAGAGAACGCCTGGGTGAAAGTGTCCGCGCGCGAGAGAAAGCGGACGATGCCCTCCTCCTTCAGCTCGTAAACGGTTTTGAGCAGCTGCAGTAGCTGAGCCCGGTACAGTTTTTCCTGGGTTCGGTATTTCTCCGTTTCGATGGCGAGGTTTTCCAGCGCCATCGTGATCTCTTGGCTCTCGGCGCTGATCTTGTCGACGCGTTCTCGGACCGCGTTTTGATCGGCGTTCAGATGATCTAGCTGTTCCAGAATGTCGCGCTTTTGATTTTCGCGCACGTCGAAACCCGGACGCTCGCGATCGATCTCGCCCCGCAGCTCGCTGGCGCGGCGGCGTGAATCATCGGCGCTGCGCGGCGTGGCTCCCCACGCCAGGGCCGAAAAAATCGCCAGGGCTAGTAAGGAACGCTTCATCGCGCCGAGCTCCCGTGCGTGCGAACGAAGATGACGGCGGCTCCACTGACCGCCATGAGAATGCCGATGAAGTAGACCAGCATCATCTGGGGCAGCGAGAGAAAGAGCCACGACTTGATTCCGAGTAGTGAGCTCCATTGCACGGACAGCATGCCGCCCATCAGGCTACGGGCGAAGAGCAACCCCATCAGGGCGCCGGTGGCGCCCAGGATTCCTTCGGCCATGCCTTCCATCAGGAACGGAGTCATTACGAATTTTTCTTCGGCGCCGATGAGGCGGATGATGTCGACCTCTTCACGGCGCGACTGATGACGAATGCCCATGAAGTTAGCGATGATGAAGCTGGTACCTAACACCACGCAGATCATCAGGACCACGCCCAGGATGCCCGCGAACTGGCGAAACTTGGCGTACTGAACCAGCCAGTCTTCGGAGAAATCGACTTCTTCAATCTCCGGAAAGGTTTGAACCTCGGTACGTAGAACACGGATGGCTTCGTTGCTGACTCCCCGTTTGAACTGAACCTCGACCACGTCGGGAAATAGCTCGGTGCCGACCACCGGTTCACTGCGGTAGCGGGATAAAAAATCCTTTAGCTCTTCAGCCACCGACGCTTTGTTTTTGTAGAGTACCGACTTCACTACGGGTTTGGCGCGTAGGCGATCTTGAAGCGTGTTGATGTCGGTTTCAGTCAATCCGCCCTTTAAGTAAAGCGTTCCCGACGTTTCGGCACCCGGCGCTTCGGCGATGTGCTGCACGTTGCGGGAGAGCAGGAAGAATCCGCCGAGGATGAATAGTGCTATCGCCAGCGTGGTGACGCTGATCATGTGGACCCACGGATGCCGGCGGAAATCGTGCACGATTCGTTTGAAGGATCGTTTCATCAGAATTCCTTTGTGAGTTCTGAACGGAAGGGATGGCCGGCCGCCGTTTCACGGTCGGAAAGGATCTTGCCGCGATCCAGCTCAATGACGCGCGCGGGGTACTCTGCCATCAACGCGTCGTCGTGGGTCGCGATGATTACGGTAGTGCCCATTTCGTGAATCTCGTTGAAGAGGGACATGATCTCGCGCGCGGTGCGGTTATCCAGGTTGCCGGTGGGCTCGTCCGCCAGGAGTAGGACCGGCTTGCCCACGATGGATCGGGCGATGGCCACACGCTGCTGCTCTCCGCCGCTTAGGTTGCCCGGGTAATCGTTACCGCGATCGCCCAGGCCTACGAGCTGCATGGCTCCGCTGACCCGGTGCTGGATTTCTGACTTCTTCATGTCGCGAATTTCAAGCGGCAGGCCAACATTCTCGGCGACCGTGATGTCGGGCAAAAGTTTGAAGTCCTGGAACACGAAACCGACCTCGCGCCGAAACAGCGAGATTTTATTTCGCGGTAGCGTGCTGATCTCGCGATTGTTCACCAGAATGGTGCCGCCGGTGGCCTTCTCCATCGCGAAGAGGACCTTAAGCAGCGTAGTCTTGCCGGCGCCGTTGCTGCCGGTGATGTAGGCGAACTCGCCGCGACCCAGTTCGAAGGTGATGTCTTGAAGGGCGTAGCGGCCAGGGCCGTACTGTTTCTGTACCGCGTGCAGGCGGACCATTTTCGACATGGCTAGAACTCTTTTTAAAGGAATCCGAACGCTAGTTACGGGCGTAAATTTTGAGGGGTTCGGATTCGAGGGTTAGGCTTGGAATCCTTAATCAGTATAACACAATAGGTTGCCCGGGACGGTCACCCCCAAGTATAAGATTGGTCCCGTTTCTCGCCTTTTGAGTTTTTCGGGGCGGCATAGCCAAGTGGTAAGGCAAGGGTTTGCAAAACCTTCACCCCCGGTTCAAATCCGGGTGCCGCCTTAAAATCCCGCACCCATTTTCGCCACCCGAAACAAATTTAACTAACTGAATATACGAGCCTTGTTCCCCGGTGACGTTCTTTGAAATAGCGGTAAGCCCCCGTTTTCTGTTATACATTGTGTCATTTCGAAATGCTTACGGGGGACCCCTTTGCTGACTTTGCCGAAAATCAATCGGGCGGTTGCTTACCTGCTGGTGTTTTGCCTCACCTCCACCTCAATGATGAGCTCGGCCGCCATGGCCGGACCGCTGGACGGTTGGAAGGAAAAGTTACCGAATCGTAAACAGGTCATCACCAGTATCGCCGGCTGCGCGGTAGCTTTTGCCATGATGCGGGGGATGATGCCCGGCCCCACGCCGATGGCCCCGGTCGATAACCAGGCCAAGGTCGTGCAGGTCGAAAAGGACATGCCGAAGTTGGACGCCATCCGCCAGGAGATGGATCGCGGCGTGACCAAGGCCGACCTCATCAAAATGGTGGATGAGCTTAGGGTTGAATACCAAAAGGCCAATGCGCCGGCGGCGACCCCCGTTGTTTCCGCCGGCAAGAGTTACGCGGGCGACTTCGTCTCGCGCGTTCTGGAAAATCCCAAGTACCAATACACGGGGCTTTCGATCGTAGTGGTGGAGGCTATTTTTCTGGGGTTCTTGTATGGCCGCATTCGGACGAATGTGGCCAACTGGAACCGGCGCGCCAAGGCCGCCGGTGAAGTGGGCACCCGTTTGAAGGGCGTTACGGAGGCGCTAACCGCGGCGGAAGCCAAGCTAGTCGAAGCCATGAAGAGCCAGAGCGTCGAAGATCGCACGGACCTTTTGAAACGCGCCGAGGGGTTACCGGACGCGAACCGTCGGGCGCTCGAAGACATTTTGAAGGCGGACGTGAAAGCCCAAGAAGGCAAAGCTCCGGCGGATTTGGACGCTGCGTGGGCAGAGTTCATGACGGCCTACGAAACGTGGCAGAAGGCGACCGAAGGGGAAGTACGCGTGCTGACCGCCGCGGGCCCCACCGACTGGAAAGCCGCCGAGCCGATGACGAAGATCGTGGCCGAGGAAGAGGTCAAAACCAAAGTCGTTACCGGTTTGGGTTTCAGCTGGAGCGAATCGCAGGAGTTTAAGAACAAGCTGGCGCACCTCGACGACCAGGCTAAGCGCGAAACGGGCAAAGATCTCACCGTAAAACAGCGAGTCCTCCGTTACTTGCGCAATGCTTTGCTCATTATGCTCGTACCGATCATTCCGCTCGGGTTCATGCAGAACTACGACCGTGGGGAAGAGAACAAACGTCGGATTGAGGATCTCAATGTGGCCGCGGCGCAAGATCGCCAAGCTACCGTGCACACGATCTTGCCTTCGCTATTCCGACCGGTGCTGTGGACGATCACCGAAGTGTGGAGAACGGAGCCGCGCCTGGCGTCCTTTACGTGTCCGCTCGCTACGAAACCGGTCGAAATGGACAATCCGGATCTGCAGGTCGTGCAGGCGATTTTGTTTCAGGCGATTCTCGAGTCCGATCAGAAGATGGACGTGATGAGGCCGCTCGATTTCCGTTACGACGAAAGATTCTTCGAAAAGGTGTTCCGTAAGGTAATTTCGCTCAATCCCGCCGTGAACGGCATGGAGGCGAAAGCGAAAGACCAGCTGATTGCGGACATGGCTTACAAAGCCCGCCGCATCTTCGACGATCCTAAGCAGGCAGCGATGCCCTTAGATGTGCCGCAGCCGGCGGAAGAGCCGGGCTTCGGACTCACGAAGCCAAATAAATAACCATTAAAGGGCCACTATCTGATTTGGGCGTTGTGCTCGATTAGGCGAGCCATACCGGCATGCGGATCTTTGGCCGCTTGGTAGAGGTCCAGCGAAACCTGACCCGGGTTTTTACCGGTCTTCAGAATTTCCCAAACGGGTTCTAAGAAACGCTCTTCGCCGAAGTTACGCTTAAGCAGGGTTCGTTTCGCCACCTCGGCTAGCTGCTGGGCCAACGGTCTTAAGCTGCAATCTTCCACTTCGGCGGAGAGACCGTGCGCGGCCGCGGCCTTCCAAACCGTTTCACGGTTGGACGACGTGGCGGCCGAGCAATGGTGAATTGCCAGCTCGCGCGCTTCCGCGCTGTAGAGCAAACCGACCCAGAACGCGACGGCGGCGTAACGTTCACGCGGGCGCAATCCATCGATGGAGCGCACTTCCACGTAGCCCGGTTTGATGCGCGCATCGGTGAATAGCTCGCGCAGCGAGTTTAGTCCGTTGTTCTCGTCAGCAATTGCACCCGGAAGTTTTCCTTCCGCGATGTCTAGGAAGGAAAGACCATTGGCGGGGACGTACGTGCCGTCCTTCACTTGCGCGAACATCAATGGACGACGGGCCACTAACTCGGCGTACTTTTCAAAATTAAAATTCGACGCGAAGACTTCGGGCAGTAGACCCGTGCGATCCGGATCGCATTCCAACCAAATGGAATGGCGGTACGAAAGCACGGCGACCTTTTTTCTTTCCACGATCGGAGAATTTCCGAACAACGCGTACGACACGGGGGCCGCCGCGATCGCCGCGCGCAGCATGTTCATGCCTTCGGCTTCGGTGGTGTAGTCCAAATTGATCTGCAACGAGCTAGTCAGCCGCATCATGCTGGTGCCGAGGCGGGCGCGCTTGCCCAGGTACTCGGTCATGATGTCGTAACGGTGGCTCGGAATCACATCGATGTCGGGAACTTTACCCGCGGGATTCACGCCGAGTCCGATCCACTTAAGCCCCCACGGACCGGTAATGGCATCCACCTCCGCTTCGAACTGCGTGGCCATCTCTACCTGATTGGTGAGATCGTCGGTAGCATCCACCGATAACTCGAGCTGGGAACCTGGCTCCAATGAAACTTTGCCAAGCGGAGTGCTGAAGCCGAGCAGTCGTCCGCCGTCGCCCTTGGTCGGCGTCCAGTCCGGATGGTTTTTCTGAAGGGTGTCGAGCAGCACCTCCGCCCCGTAACGGACTTCGCCTTTCGGCCCCGTCTGGTTGCGGTAGTTCAACGCCTGGCCATCGGGCCACATTCCTATGCGCTCGATCTCGATGCCAATACGGCGATCTTGTTCACGACGACACGACTTGCGGAGCATCTCCGCGACGGCTTTCCAGGGCGTAGATTTCGACATCCGGCGACTATAGGAGGCTTTTTACGGTGCTGCAACCGGCCTAAACTTTGGCCAAAAAGGAGGTTACGTGGGCAAGTCCTTCGGCAAAATTCTTCCGTGCAAACCCCAACCGGAAATGGCGGTCGCCGGCCGAAAAGAGGGAGCTATCCGCCAGCAGCGCACCGGTAGATTCGAGTACGGTGCGGCAGAAGTCGGCCGAACTCCCCTTCCCTTTCCATTTCGGAAACGCGATGCAGCCGGCCCTTGGGCGGTGCCATTCGAGGAGGTGGGGATAAGCGGCGAACAGGCCGTCGGCGGCCTTAAGGTTCGCCGCAATGATCTCCCGGTTGCGGCGCATGATTGCCGGTCCATGTTTTAAAGCGAGCGTCGCCATGAACTCC
>JAYUBV010000256.1:0-6393 GCA_043740655.1 Pseudomonadota bacterium
GCTTTCCCATCCGGTACGCGAACTGCCACGGCACCATCAGCGCGTAGCAAACTAGCGCGGCGCCCCACGCGAGTAGCGGCCGCCCCGGAAACACCGCGAGCAGCTGCACTCCCGTCAGGATAAAGAGAAAACCGAGAACGACATAAATGCGGGTAAAGCGGTTTCGCACCGAACCTCCGGGGAACGGTTATTTTCGGTGGAGATTCCGGTTATGTCATTCGCACGATTAATTCAGACTGCGCTGCGGCATGACGTAGGCGGACTACGGGTATTTTTTGTACCCGATAGTTAACACCACGGAGACACATCATGCAGTTCCCATCAATCGTTCGCCCGCTTCTCGTTGCTTCGTTCCTAATTTTTGGTACCGCCGTTCGGGCGGAAAACGTAAATACCAAGGCGCTTGGACCCATCGGGAAAGATCCCACACTTGATTCCTATAAAGTCGGAAAACAAAGACTTAAGTTGAAAGCCTTTCTCGTGGACAGCGCCGATGGGCTGAACGAGCGCACTATTCAGACCGCAGTTAAACGTTTCCGGTCAGCTCCAGGTACTAATGGCTGGGATTGGGAAATTGGTTACACGTCCGTAGGCCATAACCCACTTCAGGCCTTGGTTCTAAGTTGGTACAACTTGGACTCCAAAGCGGTGGGCTGGTTGGCAGTAAGGGCCGTAACCGATGACCGTTGGGAAGAGATGTCGAACCGCACACTGAGCTGGCGTCCGTTCGTACAGAAAAATCTGATTCACCGGGACACCGTAAACGGAGAATTAGTCGTCACGCGGTTCAGCAAAACGGGCGGGCGTAAGATGGCTTACGCCTTTTCACGTACCGCCATGCTCGTCGATCTCGAAGAGTTCGCCCGCTAAATCCTGTTTTCGCCGGAGCGTTTCGGCCACCCACTTAGGGCGAGTCGAACGCTTCGGCGATCCGCTTCCAAATCCGTTCATCGGTCTCCGTAAGCATGTGAGCGCCGAAAGGCAGGTACGTGGGCGGGTAATTCATTTTTGTCGTCGAGTCGGCATCCGCGATGGACGATGAATGCAAGTAGGGAAAATCCGTTTGGTAAAAATGGCTCCAAACCCTCACGGCCCTCCGGACCACTTTGAATTGCAACTTCAAATCCGACGGCGCCTCGTTGCAACCCGGGTGAGCCCCGGTAAGAAACGAAGCAAGGAGCACTCTTGGCAGACAGTTTACCGGGCTAATCGGCTCGATCGTGACTAAACCCTGCGCCAGTACGCCGCTAGGCAACGCCAGCACGGTTCTCACGGCGAGCCAGCCGCCGTAACTCTGTCCAACGACGAACACGCCATCTTTCAACTCGAGCTTCGCTACGTCGCGCAAATAAGCCTCCACCGACCTTCGCCGCTGCCCCTTCTCCCACGATGCCTTGGAGAAGACGACCGTAGGAGACATCGAAAAGCACGTCTTCAGTAAACGCGCGTCGAGCCTTTTCGCAAGCTCCGCAGCCTGCCGCGACTGCCGCATCTCCCAGGGGTTGCCCGCGATCGGACACGAGCCATAGCCGCCCGAAACAATGAGAAGTGGTTTTGCAGAGAGTGGCTCCTGCGTAACCATCAGCAGGCCCAAACCAAAAAGCCTACCCAACCGATTTTTCATTTCGCCCCCGGCACACTTTAACGCTAGGTGGAACAAAATGGGAAAGGTCATTTTCGCGCCCCTCGGAAACACGCATTCGAGACAGTTCTTGCTTCATATTGCGGCAGATGGCGATCTCCAAAACGAATCCGACGCTCGCGTTTCGTGGCACGAACGCTGCAACCAAATGTTTTTATGTTTAAAGGAAAAACTTCAAGTGGGGCCGACGTTTCAAATACTTTCGGACTCAAATCGGGTGAGGTCCCCAAGACCTGGATCCTCGTCGCCAACCGCGTTGGCGCGAAACTGTTTGAAAGGGGGGGCGACAACGCGAAGCTCGAATTCCCAAAAGAGTTTCCATTTCCGAGTGGGCGGATTCGCGAGAGCGAACTTACCCGCGACCAGCCCGGCCGGGCCTTCAACAGCTCATCGCAAAGCCACGGCGGCCACGGCTCCGCGGGACCCCGCCATGCGCTTGGAGGGGAAACCACCCACCACGACATCCTCGCGCGCGAGTTCGCCGCCAATTTGGCCGCAATGCTCGAGAAAGGCGAAAAGGCAAAAGCGTTCGCCAAACTGGTGTTGGTGGCGGAGCCTCGGTTTATGGGCATTCTCAAGGCCGCCTTATCCAACCATGTAAAAGATCGAATTTTCCAAGTTTTTGAAAAAGACATCGCGGAAACGCCCAACCACGTTTTGGGCGAGCACCTGGTCGAGTTGCTGCAGGGACCACATTTAAGAAAGTCAGTTTCGTAACCGATCAACTTAGGAGTCATAATGTTTAATTTTTTTAAGAAGAATGATCAGGATATTGAAAGAGATGTGTTGATTGAGCTCGGGTGGCTTCCGAGCGTCGACGCCAAGCACGTCACCGTGAGCGTCCGAGAAGGCATCGCTACGTTGCGAGGCAACGTTCCCCACTACTTCGAAAAACGCAGTGCGGTGATTGCCGCCCAAGGCGTCGGCGGGGTTCGTGCCGTGGCCGACGAAATGGAAGTCAATCTGCTTGGCTCCGACCAGCGAAACGACGCGGACATCGCCCAGGCTGCGCTCAATGCGCTGGAGTGGAACTACTCCGTTCCGGAAGGCGTGAAGGTCTCCGTTGAAAATGGCTGGGTTACGTTAACTGGCCATGCCGAGTGGGACTACGAAAGACTTTCCGCCACCGCCGCCGTGGCGCCCCTTATGGGGGTACGTGGCGTCAGCAATGAAATGGACATCGATACGAAGGTTCGCGCGATAGACGTTAAGTCCCTCATTGAAGCAGCTCTTAAACGGTCCGCGAAAAATGAAAGTCGTAACATTGGCGTCGCCGTATTGGGCGACAAAGTTACGCTTTCGGGAAATGTTCATTCGCTTTCCGAGATGCAGGACGCCAAGGATGCGGCCTGGGGTGCCCCCGGTGTGAATTTCGTTGAAAACAACTTGCACATCGCGGCTTAGGCCCGCGGGATGCTCAAAACTCTAGGAGTCGCGATGTCGGCACTAAGCTTGGATCAGGCAATTAAAAAACGACGTAAGCTGGGACTGGGCGACACCATGGGCAGCTCCACCGGACAGGCGGAGCGCGCCATCGAACCCGGAGGCTGGTCGGGCACGGACGACGCCACCTCCACCGCGCCGAGCGATCAGATCGGGAATCCGCCCATGCCGGAGGAGGAAAAGCCCTTCCATACGATCGTGCACGACTTCGAAGAGACCATTCAGCAAGATGAGGAACGTCAGGCGGAGGAGGCAAGCGCGGCCGATGCCGTTACGGAGATCTTTCCAAATAACGTGAGCGGTCGAGCGCGTACCCTTTAGAATTTGCTCGTCGGTAGACAGTTCGACCGGCGGGCGCTATCCGGCATACGCGATCGCCATATCCGCGTTGCGCCGTGACGTTGTGGTTTTTCGGACCTCGCCGAGGCACGACGAGCGGACAGATTCCCTTTCCCTCCCCGGTCGTACTGTCCCAGGCCGATCTTCATACCGCCCGTACGAACGGATGCCAGAAGGTCGCCGGATCGAAGTACCGAGCCCGCGCTTCGGGAGACAACACGTCGACTAGTTCCAAGCCCGCAATGGCCAGTTTCAGCCCGTGATCGTCGAAGCTTTCCTTGCGCCAGTAGCCGCCGTGGTACGGCGTTACGTCGGGTTTCCGCACGCGCGCCATCGCGGCACCGGTAGGAGGGCGGTGGCGGTTTAACCAAAGCGCTTTGCGGTGAGCACTTAGCCCCTTGCGCACTAACTCGCGGAAACCCAGCTTTTCCAAAGTGAGAAGCGCGTGGGCCAGCGTAACGCCGTGGAGCTTCTCCGCCGTGAAAAAGTAGGTCGTACCTTCCAGCTCCCGATCCGCGAACAATTCCGTGCATTCTGCGAGGGAACGCTCGGCCATGGCTTCGGTCGTAGTGTACGAGGGAAAGTCCGCTGTCGGTTCGACCATACGGTAATCCGCGATGCCGTAGTAACGGTGGTTGCGATCGCGGAGCGCTAGAGCCAATAGCTTTTCGATGCCCGCTACGCGCGCGGGGCTAGCGAGCTCCGGAACCTCGTCCATCGCCTGCAACGCCATCGCGCCGTAGATCACGCCGTGCCCCGAGATCGAAAGATTTAACACGTGCGGTAGCAGTGCCGCGATAAGCCGCGTGCGAAAGGGCACGGGCGTCCCACCCTCCATAGTAACGAAGAGCTCCGGCTCCGCCGCCTTGGCCTTGGCAATCTGGTCGCGAATGCCATTCTTCACTTCCTCCGTAAAATCCGTACGCCGCAAGAGCCTTTCCCCCGCCAGCACCCCGGCCCCAAAGTGACCGTGAAACCACGTTTTCTCCCCCGCCCGGGCCAAACCATCCAATCCTGAAGCCATCATCGTTACGTCATTCATCTCTTCCTCCTGACTTCACAGTAGCCAGTCTGGACGATATATTGAATTACAGGCTAATATATTGCCAAATGGCCAACCAATGGGAAAACCTATCGCGCTACCTCGCTAAGAACCTCGGTGCACTGCGCGAACGACGCAGAATCACGCAGGCGCAGTTGGCTAGTCTTTCGGGTATCCCGCGATCGACGCTTACCTATTTGGAATCGGGTCGCGGCAACCCGTCGCTCGCCAATCTGGCCCGCCTTTCGGAAACGTTGCAGGTGCGCCTCGAAGAGCTACTCGCCAAACCCCACGATGAGAGTTCGCTGGTGCGCTACGCCGAGCTGCCTCGGCAAGCGCGGGCGAGGGGAATGGTGGAGATTCTGCCGCTGCTGCCCGAACCAGTGGCCGGTATTCAGATGGAGCGGATGGAGTTGGCGCCGGGCGGACGAATGGGCGGAACGCCTCACCTTTCGGGCACGCGCGAGTTTTTCACCTGCGTGGCGGGAAGAATTGCGTTACGGGTGGGCGAAGTCACCCACGAACTGCAACCGGGCGACGTCCTCTCCTTCCCCGGCGATCAGGCGCACACCTACCACAACCCGGCGGGAACTAGGGCGGTCGGCATCAGCGTTGTCGCCCTCGCGCTGGGCTAAGGATAGAATTCTGCCCATGGGCGGATGGCTAAATTGGGATACCGGCGACTTTTTTCTAACCCGTTTTCTGCTCCAACGGGCGATGGCGTTTTGCTACCTCATCGCGTTTTTAATCGTGGTGAATCAGTTCTGCGCTTTATCCGGCGAACGGGGGTTGATGCCCGTGCACCACGTGATGCGCAGTCTCGGTTTTTGGCAGTCACCCGGAATCTTCCAATTCGTACCTACCGATCGCGCGTTCAAGATTGCCGGGTGGATTGGCGTACTGCTTTCGCTCGTCGCGCTTTCTGGTTACTGCGATCGTTTTGGCTTCGGTCCATCGCTGCTCGTATGGGGGACGCTTTGGGTGCTGTACCTCTCCTTCGTAAATGCGGGCGGGGAATTTTACGGTTTCGGGTGGGAACTGCTTTTGCTAGAGTCGGGGTTCCTCACGATCTTTCTCGGGCCGCAGACCGTGAAGCCTCCGGTGTTGGTCATCTGGATGTTCCGCTGGCTACTTTTCCGTCTAATGTTTGGGGCCGGCGCCATTAAATGGCGAGGCGATGAATGCTGGCGCAACCTCACCTGTATGAACTTTCACTACGAAACCCAACCGCAGCCTAATGCATTCAGCTGGTTTCTCCACCATCTTCCGACGGGGGTCCACCGACTGGAAACGGCGATGACGCTGTTTTTGGAGATCTTGCTTCCTTTCGGTTTTTTCTTTCCGGGACGTATCGGTTGGATCGCGGCGCTAGTGACCGTCGTGTTCCAATTCGTCATCATTCTGAGCGGTAACCTCTCGTGGCTCAACTTCCTCACCATCGCGCTCTGCATTCCGTGCCTCGACGATCGCGTACTCGGGTGGGCGGCGAAGTTTGTTTGGCCAGCAGAGATCGCGTCGCCGGTGGTGCACCAATGGGCGGTGTACCTGCTCACCGGTTTGGTACTCGCGCTGAGTTACCGCCCCGCAAAGAACCTGCTGTCGAATAATCAGGTCATGATCGCAAGCTACGATCCTTTTCACCTTGTGAATACCTACGGCCTCTTCGGCGGCATCACGAAGGAGCGGCGGGAAGTGATCGTGCAAGGGACCGACGCCGAGGTGATTAACGAAAGCACGCCTTGGAAGGAATACGAATTCAAAGCCAAACCCGGTGATCCCAAACGGATGCCGCCCTTCGTGTCACCCTACCACTACAAACTAGATTGGCAGATGTGGTTCGCCGCGATGTCGCCGTACTTCGATCATCCCTGGATCATCAACCTGACGGGCAAACTGCTCGAAGGAGATCCGCCGACTCTAGCCCTCC
>JAYUBV010000257.1:0-1882 GCA_043740655.1 Pseudomonadota bacterium
CGCGGCCTTTTTGATGTTGCTCGGCGTACAGTGGTACATCCTCTTCAATGTGTTGGCCGGCGCGATGCGCATGCCTACGGAGCTGGGTTACGCCCTCCAGTTGATGAAGGTTTCCCGCCTGGACACCTGGCGCAAACTCTACCTCCCCAGCGTTTTCCCTTCTCTCGTGACCGGCTGGGTAACCGCGGCCGGCGGAGCGTGGAACGCCAGCATCGTGGCCGAGTACGTTTCCTATAAGGGACAAATTTTAACGACGTCGGGATTAGGCGCGGTGCTGAGCATTGCCGCGGCGAAGGCGGATTTTCCATTACTGGCCGCGTGCCTCACCGTGATGGTGGCCGTGGTGATTTTCTTAAACCGCGTGGTGTGGGCGCCGATTTATCGGCTCGCGCAAAACCGTTTCAGGTTAGATTTATGAACCTCATTGAACTGAAAGACGTCTCTAAGAACTTCGTGCTCGAATCGGGCACCACGTTGAAAGTGCTAGATCACATCAACCTCTGCCTGCAGGAGGGCGAAGTCGTGGCCCTGCTCGGCCCCTCCGGCTCGGGCAAATCCACCTGCCTGCGGATCATGTCTGGGCTGATTCCAAAAACTGACGGAATGGTGCTCAACCATGGAAAGGAGCTTGTAAGCATTAACGAAGAAGTGGCGTTGGTATTTCAGTCGTTCGCACTTTTTCCGTGGGAAACCGTTTACGACAATATCGCCCTGGCCTTGAAACCGATGAACCTCCCGCCCGCGCAAGTGAAATCCAAGACGTTGCACGCGATCGATCTCGTCGGTCTAGAAGGTTTTGAGGAAGCCTATCCTCGCGAACTCTCCGGCGGAATGAAGCAGCGCGTGGGGATCGCCCGGGCACTGGCGATGGATCGCCCGGTCCTATTTCTCGACGAGCCTTTCAGCGCGCTGGACGTGCTAACCGCGGATACGTTGAGATCGGAGATGGTGCGTATCTTCACGAACGGAAAAACGGCAACGAAATCCATGCTGCTCGTCACGCATAACATTCAAGAAGCGGTGGTGATGGCCAAACGCATTCTCATCATGGGGGTCAATCCAGGACACATCCGCCACGAGATCAAAAATGATCTGCCCTACCCACGATCGGCCAACTCGGCCGCCTTCGCCAGCATCGTGTCGAAGATTCATTCGCTGATTACCGATACCTTCATCCCCGATACGCCGGTGGCCACCCCGACTCGGATGGAGATGCTGCCGAACGTTCAGGTGTCGGAGATGATCGGTCTACTGGAAGCCATTCACGCCAAGGGCGGCACCGCCGATATCTTTGAACTATCGCGCTCCACGGGGCGCGAATTCGCCACGACCTTGTTCCTAGTTAAGGCTGCCGAGTTCCTGGACCTGGTCGATTCCCCGCGCCAGACGGTGGTTCTGCTGGAGCTGGGACGGCGGTTCGTGGAAGGGGACATCAACGTACGCAAGCGCGTGCTGCACGAACTGTTCGGTGATTTGGAAATCGTGAAACGGATTGCGGCCCTGCTTCGGCAGAGCGGAACGCTACGGCTGCCGATTTTGCTCATCGTGGAAAGAATCCAAGAGTGGCTGCCGCAAGAAAATGCCGGGGCACAAATGTCGGTACTGATCTCGTGGGGTCGTTTCGCCGAGTACTTTGGTTACAACGACGATCTAAAGGAGCTCTACCTCGACGTCGGTCAGGACTCGGCCTAAGCCCTAAGTTACAGCAGTCCCTGGATCAGAAAAAAGAGCCCCACTACGCCAAAGCCCATACTGACGTACCAAAAACGTTTGCGCCGGGTGAGGACGGAAATTGCCGCCACCGCGATCGCCACCTGAAAAAGCGTCACGCCGCGGGCCAGAATCACGTGGTGGCCCATGTGGATTTCGGACGCGTGTTGTT
>JAYUBV010000258.1:0-1880 GCA_043740655.1 Pseudomonadota bacterium
TACTGCCCTAATACGCGTTTTCCGCCGTAGGTCAGCTCGTAAATGCGGTGCACGTGGGTCGCATCCGTTACGTCCCCCTGTTTGCGCCAAAGGATGCCGCCCTTACCCTGCTCGAAGCGGGCCTTCATAAAATTTTCAAACGCCTCGTCGACATCGTTCGTAGCCCGCGTCGCCGTTTCGGCCGTCGCCGTAAATGAGCGCAGCAGGCCCGATGGAAAAAGGGTCTCTTCCGCTAGGGCTGGTGTACCGGCTGACGCCAGCACACCGGTTCCCGCGGCCAAAATTAGTTTGTAAATTTTTGGGTAGGCCATGAAGGACCTAAATGATCTTAGTCCATGCGCGTTTGGTCAATGACGAACGTATGCGCCGTCGCGTCAATCGCTATTTCGGAGAATACTACTGCGTTCGCTTTCCTCATTAGACTGCCGTAAAATTAGGGGAATGCGATACCTCTACCGGTTTCTATCCGTAATCGAAAGTGAGGTGTCTCCGCGCGACTGGGCTATCGGCATCGCGTTAGGAACCTGGCTAGGGTGGCAGCTGGGGCTCAATCTGCAAACCCTCTTTGCCTTGGTGTTAGCGGCCTTGGTGCGCGCCAATCCGCTCGGAATTTTAATGGGGCTCGTGGCGGGTGTGCTTGCGCAAGAGTTGGGTTCGGGCTTCTGCAACGACATCGGCTACGGCGTACTCTCCCACGGCGCGAGTTTCCGCCGCTGGTGGGCTGGCCTTTACCACGCCCCGCTCATCCCATTCACGTATTTCTACGAAACGCGCGTGATGGGAAAGTTAGTGCTCGGCACCGCCAACGCCGCTGCGTTCTACCTGCTGGCGTATTCAATCGTGAAGAGTAAGGGAAAGCAGATTACTTACCGAATCACCGACGGCCCACTTGGTTTTTCCTGGTCCCACTCAATTTTGCACCACCGCTACATCCTCTTCGTAAGTCAGTATGGCCTTCCCCCTTCCTCCACCACCCTGATTCGCACCAAGGCCGCCATTTTCATAACGGGAATTTGCACGGTCGCGATCGTAGGGCTGTTCCTCGGGAGTCCGTACCTGCTGCAGGCGGGGATGACCCGTTACCTAACTGCCGTAAACGGCGCACCGGTCACCATCGGTGAACTCCACGTGTCGTGGATTAGGGGAGAGATCGAACTTAGGAACATTGCGATTACGCACCACGCGCAGACCGCCCGCAACCTATTTCAAATCGACAGCGTGAAGGCCAGCTTCGAGCTAGCGCCGTTGCTTCGAAAAAAAGCGATCATCCCCTTAGTCACCGTGTCCGGCATTCAGCTCGATACCGTAAAAACTGAAATGAACGAGACTCCTTACGTGGAAGTGCTGGATGCGCAAGTTCCAAACTTCCTCGACCGAGTGGCCGCGCATTTTTTTAAAACCGCCCGTAAGGATGTGATCGAAAATCCGTTCCGGAGTCTGGTGGCCCTTCAGAAAGGTTTGGATCTTAGCTCGTACCTTCGCCAAAAGCAGCGCACCCTCAGCAGCGAGAAGGAAGCCTCCGGCCTATCGTCGGCCATCGATGCCCTTCGCACTACGTGCCACCGCGCCACTCAAGCCGGCGACGTGGCCGAGTGCCAAAAAAGTTGGCTGGCGCTACAGGCGCGTTACACGAAGCTCGACGAGTTCGTGAGTAGCGACGTTACGCAACTAAAGGCGTCGCTCGGATTTTCCAACGTGCTCGTGGAAGACCTGAGCACTCCGCTACTCGGCCCCCGCCTGCTGCAGTGGCTAGAACGGTGGGGGTACTGGATGGATTTTTCTCGCCGGCGTATGGGGGTAAGTCTTGACCCGCGCATGTACACCATGGTGGTCGAAGACACGTGGCGAGGGAAATCATTTCACTTCGGAAAACGCTCTAC
>JAYUBV010000259.1:0-1879 GCA_043740655.1 Pseudomonadota bacterium
TACCCGCAGGTCGCCTAGCGTCCGCGAGCCGGGTAAGTGGTGCCTGCCGGGTGGCCACTTCGAAGGGGGCGAGACGTGGGTCGAGGCGATGCGCCGCGAGACCAATGAAGAGGTGGGGATCGAAGTGCTGGAGGAACGGCTCGTCGGAGTTTACTCCGATCCGTCGCTAACGGTGACCAACGAAGTGGGGAAAGATGGCTACCGCCGCCAGTTCCTGGTCGTGCTGTTTGAGGTCACCAAATTTCGGGGCGAAGTGAAGCCCAATGAAGAGGTCGATCTATGGGGCTGGTACTCATTGGATAACTTGCCGTCGCCCATGCTGCGATCTCACCCCATTCGCGCAGAAGATGCTTTGGCGCGGGCCGCTAAGGTCTTCGTCCGCTAAGTACAGTGAAATGCTAAAATAGGTAGATGGATGGAACCGTAAGCCGTCTGGCTTCCAAGCTACAAACCACTCTGTCCACGAATGCCTACCCGCGCGCTTTGAATTTAGGGTCGGGAATGCGCCCCGCAGCGGGCTTTCTGAACGTCGATGTTTCCGATCTCGTCGGGGCGGATCTGGTTTTAAACTTAGATTCGCGGCCGTGGAAATTGCCGGAAAACTACTTCACGTCAGTGCGCATCCACGACGTGGTGGAACACTTAAAGGACGTGCGGGCGACCTTCGCGGAGATCCACCGTGTTAGTCAGAACGGGGCGCGGGTTGATATTTCCGTGCCGCACTTTTCTAGCGCCAACGCGTTTGCGGATCCGGACCACCTGCACTTTTTCGCCCACAACTCGCTCAACTTCTGCACCGAAGCGTCGAATCGGCATTTGTACAAAATCGAATCCGTACGCGTCCACTTCGAACCGTACTTAGGCTCTCGGCTCGCGCAGTACCTCGCCAACCGCAATTTGGCCGCGTACGAAAAACGCTGGGTGTGGATGTTCCCCGCGGGGTTTTTGTCCTACCAGTTGACCGTCGTTAAGTGAGAGTTTTGGCAAATCGACGGACTGGCTTTCCGCTGCCGCCGGGTTCGGGAACCGTCTCTTGGAACATCGCTAACGGACGTGCCCAGAGCTTGCCCTTAGGATTGTCGTACAGCGCCTCGTAGAAAACCATCTCTTCCAAAGTCTCGCTGTGCCGCCCTACGCCTAAGATGCGGTACTGCATTCCTTTGAAGTGCGTGTAGAGGTCTCCGGCTTTGGGCACTTCGTTATAGTTTGAGGAGGGCATAGTAGTTGATGTCCTCCGAAAGTCTTCCCACGATCGCATCCCAAACGTAAATATTGTTCGGGTCTATATTCGCAGAGTCGCCGATATTCTCTAGACGTCCAAATTCGTGCACCATCACGGACTGTCGTTCTCCGGCCGGAGCCTTAAAGTATTCGTCGCATAAATTGATGGTGGAGTGCACGAAGCCCAACGTCACCCGCACGAACGCCAACGTCTGCTGTTCAGTATTGCAACGGCCGTAGCGGTAAAGCGATACGCCGGTTTGGGTGCAGGCCTTGTAGCGGCTGGTGAGCCGCTTTGTGTAGTGTGCGCGGTTAGCGAAGAGCACCTTGAAGTTCGACCCCTTGGCGAACATCCCGCGAATTTTGTCGTAGCGGGACTCGGTGAGGTACAGCGCGCGGTGAATGTTCTTGCAGGATACTTGCGCATCGATGGCCACATCGGAAGCCCAGGCGGCGGGGTAACCGCTGCCGGTGAGTGGCATCTTGCCGCCGTAGAAAGTGGCGGCCGTAGGTTCCGGCACCGCCGCGAAGGCGGACGAGCCCAGTAGAAAAAGCGAAATGAAAAGGCGCATTAGTTTCCTCCCAAAAAGGAGGATCAATCCGATCACGCGCCAATTAGCACGCCGCGCTGCGTGCGGGGCGTTAGGGGATCTTTACC
>JAYUBV010000260.1:0-1879 GCA_043740655.1 Pseudomonadota bacterium
TGCAGGGTAACAGTTAGATGCATGCTGACCGGCTTTCCGTTCAACATGGCGGGACGGTATTTCCACTGGCGCAAGGCGTCCACGGCGGACTGTTCCAAATGGGGAGGGCCGGAAAGGATTTTGACGGTGGTCACACGACCGTTGGCATCGATAAGGGCGTCAATTTTAACATCTCCGGAAACGTGCTGCGACCTCGCCATAGAGCTGTAGGCGGGTTGCACGGAAGAGAGCAGCCTTGCCGGAGTGACATTGCCGCCTATAGCTAAAGGTGCTGTAGGTACCGCGGGAGCTCCGGGTTGAGCACTCGCACCGGCGAAATTCGCGCTCATGGAAGCGGCAGAGGGCTGCCCATCCAGCGTTGGGACTTGAAGCTTGTCGGGAGACAAAGCTTTTCTTTGAACGATCGGGGCCGCGAGGCGGAGCTTGCCCAAGGAAGGCGCCCTGGACTGCGAAATTGGTGGCGGCGTTGCCAAAACCGGGGCATCGGCCACGAGGCCCGATGGAGGCGAGTTTTTTGCAGAAGATGAACCACTTGCCGCAAGTGCAGCTTTCACGGGCTCGGCGTTTGCGTCGCTTGGCACTGCGGAAGTCCGGGAAGGAATCGCAACATCACTTGATGGAACGTTTGCCTTCGAGGCCGGCGAAGAAGCAACGGAGGCCGCTGCAATGGTGGATGTCGACTGCTGGAAATACCAGTATCCGCCAGCCGATAGTAACAAGGCAGCGGCGGCAACACCGATCCAGAGGCTTTTTCTTGAGCCAGCAGCTTGCGAACCCGGCACAGATAAGCCCTCGGTAAGCGTTCCGAAAGACTCGGTGACCGAATCTTCCACTTGAGGCGAAGGCTCTGAGATGGTTGCCGGCTCCGGCGCCAGAGGTGCCGATTCCAGTTTTGCAGCCAGTTCCGTGGAACGATCCGCGACGTGAGCTGCGGAGACCTTGGGCAGCAGCCATGTGGGCAATGCGATTTCTTCGGACGGCGCGTCGGTGGAAACTCTCGAAGATGGTGGTGGCAAATTGTCAATTTTGGTTTCCCAGGACGCAGCCGACGACGTGGGTGACGCATTCGAAACGCTATCGGGAAGAGATGGCGTTAGGGAACTTTTTGACGAAACGTCTTCCGATGAACTGGCGGAGTTTTGCTGGTCAGCGAAGAGAAACGAAGAAAGCTGTCGCGGCAAAACCGAGGCGTCCAGCTCCGAGTTTGCCGGAGCGACCGGTTGCGTAGTGGGCTTTGCGGGGAGCGGCGACATCGCGGTAATTTCAGCTAATAATTCATCTAAAGATTTGGCTGCTTGCTCGGGCGCTTGGATTGGGGGCGCGACCGGTTTGTTAAAGGCGGCGATCTTGGGGGCAACCGTCGGAGGCGCGAACGGAAAAGAGTCGAACGAAGAGTCACTCGAAGGCGCTTCGACCGCGGGAGCAGAAGAGAAAGATTCACGAGGCTTCTGAAAGACCGTGGATGGCGCCTCAGGCTTTTGCTGCGAAGGTAAGGAAATCGGCGAAGACGCGGAAGGACTCGAAGTGAGCGGAGAGGCTGCGGTTTCTCTTACAGGACCAATCCGGTCAGAGGGAAATCGCACGCCCCAGAAGCCCGGTGAGGGTTCGGTGAACTCGATTTCGACGTATCCGCTTACGTTGCGATACGTCTTAGATTTAACGACCTGGCAAACGACTTCGCGCCTGGTCTTTTCATTGGTTAAGAAAAAAAGTTGGCCAGCCGCAACTGGGGCGGTAAGACGAATGACCGCGCCGTTTCCAAACACCAAAACCGTTTTAGTGGTTTCCGAGAAAGGTTCGCGGGTGTCGCTGCCTTCCGTGGTGCGCGAGCCGTTAACGGCTACGGGAACCTCAAGCGCGACGGGTTGTACA
This sequence comes from Pseudomonadota bacterium, assembly GCA_043740655.1. Taxonomy (GTDB): domain Bacteria; phylum Bdellovibrionota; class FAC87; order UBA2466; family UBA2466; genus JBGSST01. The sequence goes on from JAYUBV010000260.1 coordinate 1,873, forward strand.
CGGCCGG
>JAYUBV010000261.1:0-1862 GCA_043740655.1 Pseudomonadota bacterium
ACGCGCAGTCGGCGGCCAAAGGGGCGCAGTTCATCGCTCTGTGCAATCAGAACCACACTCCGCTCTTGTTCTTCCAGAACACGACCGGTTTTATGGTCGGTAAGAGCTACGAAGAGTCGGGCATCATCCGGTACGGCTCGAAGCTGGTGTCGGCGGTGGCCAATTCCAAGGTGCCGGCGATCACCATTATGATGGGGTCTAGCTACGGTGCCGGAAACTACGCCATGTGCGGACGGGCCTACGAGCCGCGGTTTTTGTTCAGCTGGCCGAACCACCGGATTGCGGTAATGGGGGGCGAGCAACTGGGCGGCGTGATGGCACTGGTCAAACGCGAATCGGCGGAAAAATCCGGACGGCCCGTCGATGAGAGGGCGCTGCGGGATGAGGCCAAGGCAACCGAAGAGATGGTCGAATCGCAGTCGGACGCGTTCTTTGCGACGGCGCGCCTTTGGGATGATGGGATCTTGGATCCGCGTGATACGCGTAGCGTACTGGGGATCTGCTTGTCGATCGTGAATCAGGCCGGGTTCGAAGGAACGATGGCTTGGGGAGTGGTACGTCATTGAACTCACCTAAGATCAAAAAAATTACGAAGCTGTTCATCGCCAATCGCGGCGAGATCGCCTGCCGGCTGTTACGGGCGTGTCGCGAGTTAGGGATTTCTGGCGTGGTGGGATACTCCGAAGCGGACCGGGATTCACTGGCGGTAGGGCAAGCCGACCTAGCGGTGTGGTTGGGCCCCGCGGTGTCCGCGGAATCTTACCTACTGGGCGACAAAGTTATCGACGCGGCCAAGCGGACCGGTTGTCAGGCGATTCATCCGGGTTACGGATTTTTGTCGGAGAACGCCGTCTTTGCCGCTGCGGTGGAAAAGGCGGGACTCATCTTCGTGGGGCCGACGGCCGCGGCAATGGAAGCGCTGGGCGATAAGGCCCGGGCCCGTGCGCAGGCGGAAAAGGCCGGCGTGCCGACCCCTCCCGGGTTTTTCAAAGCCGGCGCCACGGCGGCCGAGTGGAGTGCGGCGGCGGCTAAGATTGGATTTCCCATCCTGGTGAAGGCGGTCGCCGGAGGCGGCGGGCGCGGCATTCGCAAAGTGAATCGGGCGGATGAATTGGCGTCGGCGCTCGAGTCGGCGTCGGCGGAGGCCAAGAGCGGATTTGGCGAAGCGCAGGTCTTTCTGGAAAAGTGTCTGGCTAGCGCGCGGCACATTGAAATTCAGGTGATAGGGGACGATCACGGCAACGTCATTGCACTGGGCGAACGCGAGTGTTCTTTGCAGCGGCGACGGCAAAAGGTGTGGGAAGAGAGCCCCGCGCCGAAGCTGTCCGCCAAGGGGCGGGCTTCGTTGCTGGATTCAGCGGTGAAGCTGGCGAAGTCCGTCGGGTACCGAAACGCGGGGACCTTAGAGTTTCTCGTCGACGACCAGGAGCATTTTTATTTCCTCGAGATGAACACCCGCCTGCAGGTGGAACATCCGGTGACCGAAATGGTAACCGCGTTGGACCTGGTAAAGCTGCAGCTTTTGGTGGCGGAGGGGCACCCGTTGCCGCTGGCGCAAAATGATGTGAAGCCTCGCGGCCACGCCATCGAAGTGCGGCTGTGCGCGGAGGATCCGAGGCACGGGTTCCGTCCCGCCACGGGTAAGTTGACCCTCGTGAAGTTTCCGACAGCGTCGGCGAACTTGCGGGTGGAGACGGGTTTCCAAAGTGGCGACACCGTGCCGATGGAGTACGACTCGCTCTTGGCCAAAATCATCGCCTACGGCGAAACGCGCGAAGGGGCGATTGGGATTTTAAGGAAAGCGTTGGGGGAGACGGCGCTGCTCGGCATTCCCACCAACCGTGATTTTTTGATCGGACTTT
>JAYUBV010000262.1:0-6322 GCA_043740655.1 Pseudomonadota bacterium
GCCGGCTTTTTGGAATCGCTAGAAAAGGCGGCCCCGACCGCCGCCCGCGCCGTGAAGGCGAGGCTTCAGTCCGGCTCCGCCCCGCGCGTTTCACCCCTGACGTTTGCCGCGACCGTGCAAGGCGAGCACGCCTACGAAAATCAATATTGGAAATGGATTGCCGAGCTCAGCCACAATTTCGGCGCGCAGAACAACGTCGACTGCGTCAGCGCTGAGAAGGACCACGGCCACTGCCGTAAGAACGAGCTGCCCGACGTCTCCACTTACCTTGAAGCGTACTACCGCAAGCTTGGTATCGACACCCACCGCCAACCGTTCCATTGGGAGATGGATTTTGAAGTGCCGTGGTGGGGTGGTTGGGCGCTGAACTCTCCCAAGCGGCCGCTGGCGGATATCGAGCGCGACGGCCACCACAATTTAATTGCCGTCATTCCCGCCAGCGATCCGAAGGACCGCGGCAAGGAGGCCGTTATATTAGCGGACCATTACGACACGGCTTTTATGGCCGACGTTTACGACGGTACCTATAAACCCGAGCTTACCGGCCATCGCCACGCGTCGGCCGGGGCGAACGATAACCATTCCGCTACCGCGACGTTGATGGCGGCAGCCCTTACGATCTCCAAATTGACGTTGAAACGCGACGTGTGGCTGGTCCATCTGACCGGCGAAGAGTTTCCCGCCGATTGCCTCGGCGCGCGGGCGCTTTCCGAATCGCTGGTGAAGGGTACGCCGGTGATTTCCGGAAAGAAGAACCCGAAGATCGTGGCGCTATACGTGCTCGACATGGTCTCGCACAACACCAACCGCGACGAAGGCAAACCGGGAGAGATGGGGCCGTCCGTGTTTCAGATCTCTCCAGGCCGTGGAGAACGATCGGCGGAGCTGGCTTACCTCATGCACCGAGTGACGCTCACGTGGAACGATCGCGCGGGTAAGCACGAAACTGAAGGCTGGAACGCGCAATACGGGCGCAAGTCTGGCTGGGAACGGGTACCGGGTCCGGTGCCGCCGCGTCCGACGTTGTTCCCCCAGTTCCGGGGCGAAGTTCGTTTTCCGTGGGAAACGCGCAGCACGCTCTACAACACTGACGGCATCACCTTTTCGGATGCGGGAATTCCCGTCGTGCTGATGATGGAAAATTACGACATCAATCGCAATGGGTACCACGACACGTTCGATACCCTTGCGAACATCGATCTAGATTTTGGATCGGGCTTAAGCCGGATCGCCATCGAAACGATCGCGCAGGCGGCGGCCAATCCCTAATGGACTAGAGCCCGTGGTTCGACAGTAACGTCGTTAGCTCGGAGGCTCCCGTGATGGTGGCCGGCACGTTGTTCTTCCGCACCGGAACTAATTTCCCCTCCGCGTCTCGTTCGTAAAGAATCGAGAACGGGATGTAGGGCAGCTCGCGCGGATTGCCCGCGTCTTGCTGAAACCGATTGAATAGTGGCGATCCTATCTGGTCGAGATCGACCGAGATGAACGACGCCCTACCCGCTAGCCGGATGGCGAGAGATCCGAGTTCCTGTCCCGTGGGCAGCCGGGGTTCCCCTTCGTGCGGTTTGCCCTCGAGCGCCCGACACGCTTTGCAGTTATCCGGATCGGTGTAGGTCACCACGACAAAACGATTTCGGTTGGCGGAGATCGCGGCATCGAGCTCCGCCACATTATGGGCTGCTCGCAAAAACGGCCGGGCCGAAAAAGTAGGGCGTACTTGCGGAACGGAAAAGCCCATCCCCGCGAGTAACCGGCCGGGCCGAGGATCCTTGTCCGCAGTCGGGTGGTTCAAGGTCTGTTTTACCTGCGCCAGCGTCATGGCCATGGAACAGGCGCCCCCCAGGCAGATTACAAAACCGTCGTCTTTAATGCGCTGTACTTCTTGCCCCTTAATGTTTTTCTTTCCTTCAACCCCCGTCGCCATCCCCAGCAGAGTTAGCTCCAAGCTGTCGACCGGATCGTTGCTGGGCAAAGAGTTGGAAGTCGGCGGAACTCTCGTGGCAATGGGCCGCGGCGCAATCGCCGGGGCCACGCTCGTAGTCGGAGCCGAGTGCGATCGGTTGCCGATAAGACCTGCCACCGCGGGGGCGGCCTGCCGAGACGGTGCCGGAGCGGAAAACGTCTGCGCGGCCTGCGCTTGGCGATAGATGCCGTCGCCACCGCGTTGATAAGTTCCTTCGGGACATATCAGTAGCTGATCGCCCTGCTCGAGCCGGCAGGGAACGCGCGGCTCTACCGAGTTAGGCGCGCCGAACGATCGGAGACCCGCGGGTTGTGAAGCGGACGCCACGCCGGGAGCCGCACTTATACCATTGCCGCCGTTTTGAATTTCAATCGCCTCCTCGCCACTAGCCAGGCCAGCGCCCGCGGAGGCCGGGCGAAACACGTTATCGGCGCCGCGGGTAAACGTGCCGTCGGAACAGATCAAAATATTTTGGTTTTGGCCGTACCGGCAGTTTCCGGAGCCGCCTGACCCCATGGACGAAAGACCGCCGCAACTCATGCCGGCCTGGCATCCACCCTGCTGCATCGAGCTGAAGCCCTCGCTATTGAAGCAGGCCATGCCCGGACGACACTCGGCCATCGCCCCGGAAGAAAACACCACGCATAACAGCCAGAAAAAACGCTTGAGCACCTATCTACCCCCGTAGAACGGAAATCCCCGTCATTGAGGGGTGCAAGGGTCATTCCCACTGGGCAGGCTCAGTTTTCGCGCGTAGACGCATCGTGCGCGGCCAGGCAAACGACAATGACGCGTGGAGGGCGCACTCGGTTCATTCCAAGGCCTGGGGTAGTACGACCGGGGAGGGAAAGGGAATCTGTCCGCTCGTCGTGCCACGGGCGAGGCACGACGAGCGGCTGGGAATTCCCTCCCCCTCCCGCCGGTCGAACTGTCTACCAACGCGTGTTTTGCGCCCACACCCGCCCGCATGCGACAATGAAGCGTGCGCGCCCTTTTGTTTATTATTTCATTACTCGGGTCTAGCCCCGCGATGCCGGCCCGCACCGACTGCCTGGTGCGTTTCGCCGGCGTGACCGACGCGGCCGAAGATCGCGACACGTTGGTGCTTGCGACGTACGGCGATCTGCTCGATGCGTTGGGCGGAGCGAAGCTGACGCCGGCGGTCGTGCTGAAGACGGTGGACGGGGGAGATCCGTTTCATTTTGACGGTGACGGGGATTTTGGAGCCCTCCGAGGTAACCTACGCAAGCTCGAGGGGCTAATCGCTTCCAAGGGGTGGAACACTCCCGCGATGCGCGAACACTTATTGAATCATCTGCGCACGCGCGCAGGCCTTTCCCACACGCTTCGGGAAAAGCGGGAAGCGACGATCGTACAAACTATTCCAAGCTACGATCTCGTCTTGGGTTATAACGGTGAGTATATTTACTCGCCGGACGGGGTTTGGGTCATCGCCAAGCGATTAAAAGACTTTCAGATCCTCGACACGACGACGCGCCGGGTGCACACGGAGTTGCCCATTGATGGAATGTCGGTCGAGCCTTTCTTCGCGCCGGACGGCCGGCACCTTATCTTTCCCACGCGAGGGAATGGGCAAACCCACGTGCCGTTTGAAAACGGTAAGCTGCGCTGGGATTTGGCCGGGCAAAGGTTCGGGCCCGATGGAACCGGCGAGTACACGCGTAGCCTCCACGCCACGTCCGATCCCAACGTCTTCTTCGGCGGCGTTCGGGGGAACACGATCTTGCGCCATGACTTGGCGACCGGCGAGATCAAGGCGATCGATCTGCCGGCCCAGTTACGGGGCAAGGCCATTTGGGATCGGGGATCGGTGCCCGGACCGGAGACTCTTTTCTACTTCATGGTCTCCAAGGATCAGGGCTTGCGGATGATCACGGCGCACTACGATCCCAAGCTGGGCGAATTCCGGTACGGCGAGGACACCCGCATCCTCGCCAGAACGCCGAAAAAAACGTCGGTGTCCTCCGACGGCCAGACCTACTTCACCGGCGCGAACGTGGAGGGAAAGGTGTTCTTAAGCCCCGTCGCCGGCGGCCCGTTCACCCCCGCTACGAACGAAACCGGCTCGGCCGAGTTTGGCCGCCACATCGTGAACGTGCACGACGATCGCAGTCGCCAGGAGCTGGTCGTGCTATCGGAGCCGGCCGAGCGGGGAAAGCAAACCAAGGTCGACATCGTAAACCGCGACACCGGCAGGAGCCGCAAGTCGTTCCTCATCCCCTATAAAGTCGGCGACAACTCGTTCCTATCGCCCGACGGCAACTTCCTATATTTCCCAAGCGATCTGAGCGGGCAGCTCACTATCTTTAATCTCGCGGCGAAGCGGGAGGCCCAACCGTGAGGCTTCCGCTCATTGCCACTTTGGCCGCACTCACCTTTATCGCGACGCTTCACGCGGGCAAGCGACTGCCTGTTTCCTCGCCATCGCCGGCGTGGCCGACGATCCCGCGGCCCGTGACGGGCTCATCGTCCGTACCTACGTGGACCTTTTCGATAAACTGGGCAGCAAAGTCTCTCCCGGCACCGATTACGTCACCCTGTTTTCCCGTGCGCTGGAGGTGCCCGACGTCCGCTACTTGGGACACGGGGGTTACAAGATCCATTGGGGCAACACCCGCACCGGCATCGTGACCCTCAAACACGTTCGAACTGCCCAGTTACCTGGAACATCCGTTCATACCTCCCAACGGCAAACGGGTTTACGGGACCGACGGATCGTCCCCCAAGGTTCAGGTCTACAACCTTGAGGCGTTTCAGGATTAGCAATCGCCCCTTTTCGTCATTGTATTTATCCCGTTCGTCGCCCTTTAGCCTCACCGCCGGCGGCCCGGGACTTGCTTTGCCCTACTCCGGGGGGATTTGGGTGAAGACTTATCTGCTGATTTTGATTTTGGGACTTCCGCTTTTTGCGAATGCCAAGGTGACGAACGACGTACTCGAACGCCTCATCGAGGTGGATGATTTTCCGGCCTTCGCCGACGGATTAGCCAACTCCTACGCGAACAAGGTCATTACTCCGAAAGACCGCAAGCGCTTGGAACGTCTCACCGTGAAGGCCGTAGCCCAGGGCGCCCAATGCAACCACCAGATTCTGGCCCTCATCGCCCGGCTCGGCGTCGTTTTACCGACCGACGATTTTAAAAAGAATTTGAGCGCCAACGTGGCCTGCACCGCGGCCCTGGAGTCGGTCTATACCCTTTACCCTCCGACAACGCGGACGGTGTTAGCCGTGGCCTCGCTGGAACCGATAAGCACTGAGTACAGGAAGGCGCGCGAAATGATGGCGGCGCAACCCGGCGATAGTCCCGACGGGTTCGCTGGCCGCGTGAAGCACGCCACCGTCGCCATCAGCGCACTGGGCGCCTCCTTCCGTTTCCTGCTCGAGAGTGAAGAGAAGGTGTGTGGGAAGGAAGGCAAAGGCAGCGGACCCTGCGATGCGGTCGCCATGTTCCGCGCTTACCAGGAGAAAATCCGACAGAACTGTCTGGATGGACTCAAGCTTGCCTCGCAGGTCAAAGAGGAAACGCTTCGTAACGATGCCCGGCTTTTGGTCGAGGCCCGCACCGGAGCGTTCTTAGAAAAAGGCTGCCGCACCGAAGAACACCGCTATCAGCAATAATTACCGTCGTAGCGCGGCACCGACGGATCGACCTGCAGCGACCACGCATCGAGACCACCCTGAATCACGTAAAGCGAGGTAAAGCCTTGGTCCGCCATCCAGTGGGCTAGATCCAGACTCCGCACCCCGTAATGGCAGTAGATGAGGTACGGTGTGCCCGGCGGATTGCCCAGCACCACCTCGTTTAAAATTTCTTCCTCGCAGCGGTAGCTACCGGCGATCCCTTCGTGGTGCGCCCACTCTTCGGGTTCCCGCGCATCCAGCACGACGAGCGAGGCCTCGCTCTCTCGCAACGTATTCGCTTCCTTGGGCGTCAGTTGGTGGATCCTCAAGTTGCGCGCGGCGAGCTGAATCTCCATGTACAAAATCTGCGGCGGTGGCAGACCGTGCTTTTCGCCCAGCGCCTTCAGCGACAGCCCCATGTCCCTTTTGTCGACCGCCACGCCGAATCGGCGTTTCAAACACGCGATCGCCTCCGGGTAGGCGCGCGCCACTTCGCGCAGCGAAGTGCTTTCGGTAACGGTGGGCGGGGAGCTACGGAACCAAGACCGCGCGGCGGAGGTTAGGCGCTGCCAAACGGATTGTTTGTCCATACCCCTATTGTATCAGCGGACGTGGCAGCACCACAAAATGCAGCACTTGCCTGGCCTACACCACGATCGGACGCACCCACTGCCGCTGCCCCGCTGAAAAGCGAACCACGCCCTAGCCCGCCA
>JAYUBV010000263.1:0-6314 GCA_043740655.1 Pseudomonadota bacterium
CTTAAAGGCCATCCCGCACTTGCAAGGGCTGGATCTGTTGGCCCTGCGCTACCGCGTGAATCGCGTGTGCGCATTGTTCGAGCCAAATCTTTCGACCGACGACCTCGTCCAAAAACCGGCCGCCGCGGCATAAGAGGATGATTTTCCAACTCGGAGCTTCCTGCCTTATCGGTTTCGCCACCCTGACCGGCGCCGATCCGCAGACCCTCATGGCGATGACTTACCGGGACCTCCTGACGACGCTCGGGGGGAACCGGCTCACCCCTGAAGCCGTGCAAAAGATGATCGAGACGAAAGATCCGTTCGAGATCCCCCCGGAGAATGAAAAAGGCGGTGGTAATGAAAGTAAATCTGCAGACCGGGGAAAAGGCTTGGACGGAGGTCCAGAACTCCTATCCGGATAATGTGCGGGTGCTACCCGACGGCGTCGTCCTGCTTGAAGACACCATCAAGAACCATTTCATACCTCCCGAGGCACTGATTCCATGAAAACCCTTCGCCGACTCACGGCCTCCCTGTTCTTGTACGCCATTTTATGTGGCGGCGTTGCGTTCGGCATTGGCCAGTCGTGCGTTACCGCACGCGGCAACATCCTGGCGAGGCTCGCTAGCTCCGACGTGGCGTGGAATCCGGAAGAGCTCACCCGCCTGTCGGAGCTAGCGGCCCTGCAGCCCGACGCTTTCGCCTTGCGGGTCGAACGCATGCCGCCGCTCGACCGGTTCCGGCTGGCCGCTTCGTTCCTGCTGTCCGGCGAGCGCGGGAGCGAGCTTCGGTACCAGTTCCCGGATCACATAGTGGGTAAAATGGAGGTCCACGCCAAATGGCTTTGGAACCATCTGCTGAAAGACCTATCGCCGGAACAGCGGCTACGGATCCTTAAGGATCCGCGGGCGTTTGCCGAGCCGTTCCGCGCCGACACTCGTAGTCACCGCGACGCTACTCACGAAAAATGGCGCTACGAAATGAGCCTGGTCCTCGACCGGGTCTTCGGACTAGACATCGATACGGCCGAAAAGCGTGTGCCCGAGGAGTACGGGACCCCCGGCGAGCGCGGGATCAAAAGTGCGGCGGGAGATGCTGACTGGAGCCTTCGCCGTTTGAGCGCCAACAGCCAGAACACGACCTACGCCGATATGGAAACGTTCTTCGCCGCGGCCAAGCTCAAGCCGGGCCAAACCGTGGTGGATCTAGGAGCGAGCTACGGCCGGGTCGGCATGTTTATCTCCGCACGGTACCCGGGCGTGAAGTTTAAGGGGTATGAGATCAATCCCGAACGCGTGGCCGAAGGGAAAAAAATCTACGCGAGCTTGGGCTTCACCGACGGTGAGCTAATCGAGCAAGACCTCTCCACCGAGGCCTTCGTACTGCCGAAAGCCGAGGTCTACTACATGTACGATCCGGTGAACCACATCACGCGCGACATTCTGTTCAAAAAGATTAAAGCGCGCGCCGACGAGGCCAAGCGCGAAGGCAGGACCATCAAGGTGATTTGCCGAGAGGGCCGGGGCGACTTTCACAACTGGATGAAACAGCAAACGTGGCTAAAGCCCGGCGAAAAAATCACTTCGGTAGCCCGCCGGGGCTGGGGCTCCGACGATTCCATCATCTACGAATCGGAGTAACCGTCGATGGAGGCTTAGAGGCTCTTGCCCTTAGCGCGCACCGGCTGGGCAAGTTTGACCGGAACGGTTTTCTTTAACTTCCCTCGGATGATGTGGAAAGTGACCGTATCGCCGAACTTCTTGTCGGCGATAGCGTCCAAAACATCCGTCATCGTGCTCACCGAGGTACCATCCACCTTCGTGATGATGTCTCCCCCGATCGGAATGCGTCGGAAGCCCAGCTGCACCTCTTTATCCGCTGGACGCAAACCGGCCTTTGCGGATACGCCGCGCGGATCTAGCTCCATCACCATCACGCCGTTCGTCGCGTCGATGCCCAGAGCATTCAGCAGCGCCTCGCTTAAACCCACGCCGTTTAGCCCAAGCTCGGGACGAAGCACCTGTCCAAACGAAATCAGCTGGGGCACGATTTTCTTTATCGTCTCGACGGAGATCGCAAAGCCGATGCCTTCGCTACCGCCGCTGTTCGAAAAGATCTGCGCGTTCATGCCGATGAGCTTGCCCGCGCTATCGAGCAACGGCCCCCCGCTGTTACCGGGATTAATCGCGGCATCCGTCTGGATAACGTCTTTAATCAAATGCTTGGTCTGGGCGCGTATATCGCGGCCGAGCTGGCTGATGACGCCGACGCTGAGCGATCCACCGAGCCCGAACGGATTTCCGATCGCCAAAACTTTTTGTCCTACCATCAGCTCCGACCCGACGCCGTACTCCACGGCGGTGAACTTGCCCTTCTGGGGGGCAATCTTGATGACCGCAATATCCGAATCGGGGTCAAGCCCCACGACTTTGGCGGGGTAAACCGACTTGTCCCACAGGGTGACCTCCACGTTCTGGGCTTCGCCGATCACGTGGTGATTGGTGAGGATGTGCCCTTCGGGGCTGATGATGGCTCCCGAGCCCATGCCTTGCTGAGGAACGACGTCGAAAAAGAAGTCGCGGCGCAGGGTTACGGTAGTAATATTCACCACCGCCGGGTTCACCTTCTTGTAGACATCGACGTTGTTCTGCTCGTCGGGAAGCAGCGTACGGGAGAACGAGGCCGGCGTTAGCAAAATAAGTGAAAGTATCAACCATTTCATGCCGCCGATTATTGGCCGTGGCGGTTTCCGGGTCAACCGCACAATCACCGTCGAGGGCAACCGCCGACGGATGGCGGTCGAAAATCTCGGGTCAGTCGGTAAACAACGAAATCGGATAGGATTTTACGACGTGCTCGCCATTGGGACCGGTCACAATCTCTTGTATCAGTTCGCCGTCCGCGGTCACCTTTACCCGCTCGTTAGAAAAGGATTTCAAGTCAACGGAGGCTCGAGTCCGCCGGGTGGCCAAATCGACGGTCTCCACGCGGTTTTTCTTCTGCCTATTGTCCCAATAGAAAACCAAAAGCTCGTTTCGAGTTGGGTGGTTCGCCGTGAACCAGATACGACTTCCGAACTCAGGCTTTCCTGACTCGGAGATAAGAGGCTGCGCGGGGCCGCCGTCGACGGGGGCAATTTCGATTTGGTTTTCGTTTTTGTCGTGAAATGCCATCGCCACCAGTAGTTTTCCGTCGCGCGAGAACACCACCCGGTTGGGAAGCCCCTGGAAAATCGCCTCGTGCTTCACCACCGAAAAATCTAACTTTTCATTGTAATCGACGAGGAAAAGCCGTTGTTTTTCCCCATCGAGTCCGATTTTGAAGAAACTCTGCCTTCCGGGGATGTGGCCGTAGTTCGAGTACCCGGCGGTGGGAAGTTCGCTCGGCCATGGCCTTCGCTCCACAACCCCGGTTTTCACGTTCGCCAATAGAAAATGTAACTTTTTTTCCCGATCGACGCGCGAGCCCAGGTACGCCCAGTCCGGCACTCCTAGCGGGACATAAATACCGGTCGCATCGTTTTTCTCGGGTGGCTGGGGGCCGATGAGACGCCCCCTCTCCCAACGCGGCTCACCGTTCTCCACGGGAATGAGCAGCTGGCGCATTCCCTGGGCGACCCAAATGAGGCCGTTCCCGTCGGAACTGAACTCGATGTCATCCCTCGAGTTGAAAGGTTTTACGAGATAACGGGCCGGCTTGGGGAACTCGCGGGTCTGACCGGAAAAAACGTCGGTAATCCTGACCGTTTTATCATCGTGACTGAGTACGAACTCACCGTTCGGTGACAGCACCACTTTGACCGGCCGTCCGGGAATCGCCACCTCGGTGCGAACGTTAGCGCGCTGCGCCCGGACCCGTTGTACCAAATTTTGTCGTATGCCGACGGCGCGAGCGCGAAGTGTTTCTGCCAGCCATCCCCGAGTTTCCGGCGTGTCCCAGCCCTTCTTCGTCAAAAGCTCGTGGAAAGTGGCCAGGCTGCGGTTCAGAGCTAGAACATCGTCCCCGGATTCGGGCGCCCGAAACGGATCGCTCACCATCGCGTCGAGATCTTCCGGGCGGAGCGGGACCTTGCCGACCTCACCCAACAGCCGTTCGAAAGTGCTCACCACTAGTGCCTTCCGCCCTCCGTCTTCATTTCCCGCCGCGGCAAAGCTCAACAAGCAGTTAGGAGGGGGCAGAGCCGCGTAACCCTGGGCGGCGACGGAAAGTAGATACAGGGCGACGCACAAGGAACGCATGGAACATTATCGCCCGGATGGAAACGCGGTGCCAGAGCAACTCGCGGAACCGCTAAACCCGCGTGGCACACACTTCTTCAGCCGACACCCCGCCGGATGCATTCGTTGACAACACGGCGCCCAAGCCAATAATCTCACTCGCGATTTCAGTCATTCGTAGGAGCCATCCCATGTCCCAACCCGGTCAAAAAATCACCTTCAATTCCAAGAACGAAATTCAGGTCCCCGACCATCCGATCATCCCCTTCATCGAAGGCGACGGAACGGGCCCGGATATCTGGAACGCCTCGGTGCGAGTCCTCGATGCAGCCGTAAAGCACGCTTACCAAGGCAAGAAATCCATCGTTTGGAAAGAAGTGCTGGCCGGCGAAAAGGCCTTTAAGCTCACTAACAACTGGCTCCCCGATGAGACGCTAGCGATTATTAAAGACCATAACGTGGCCATCAAAGGGCCGCTTAGCACTCCGGTCGGCACGGGCATTCGTTCGTTGAATGTGGCGCTCCGACGGCTCTTGGACCTGCACTCATGCATTCGCCCCGTGAAGTACTTCACCGGCGTTCCCTCGCCGATGAAGGCGCCGGAAAAGGTCGACATGGTGATCTTCCGCGAGAACACCGAGGATGTTTACGCCGGGTTCGAATGGAAAGCGGGCTCCAGCGAGGCCAACCAGGTTATCGACTTCTTGAACAACACCATGAAAACCAAGATTCGGGCGAACTCCGGCATTGGCATCAAGCCGATGAGTGAGTTCGGAACCCAGCGAGTGGTTCGCATGGCGATTCAGTACGCGCTAAAGAAAAACCTTCCCAGCGTCACCTTGGTCCACAAGGGCAACATCATGAAGTTCACCGAAGGGGCCTTCCGTGACTGGGGCTACGAGCTGGCGAAGAAAGAGTTCGGCGACGTCACGATCTCCGAAGACGAAGTTTACGCCAAGCACGGGGGCAAGGCGCCGTCGGGCAAGGTTGTGATTAAGGATCGCATCGCGGACAGCATGTTCCAGCAGGTTTTGCTCCGTCCGGAGGAATACTCCGTGCTCGCGACGCCGAACCTGAACGGCGACTACTTAAGCGATGCGGTTACGGCGCAGGTGGGCGGTTTGGGCATCGCCCCGGGCGCCAACATCGGCGATCGCGCGGCGATCTTCGAAGCCACGCACGGCACGGCTCCCAAATACGCGGGTCAGGACAAGGTGAATCCGGGCTCCGTGATTCTGTCGGGCGTACTCATGTTCGAGTACCTTGGTTGGCAGGAACCGGCGGACCTCATCATTAAGTCGCTCGGAACGACCATTGGCCAAAAGACGGTGACGTACGACTTCGCCCGTCTGATGACTGGGGCAAAGGAGCTGAAATGCTCCGAGTTCGGCACGGCGTTGATCAGCAACTTCGCCAAATAACTTTCAAAGCTAAGTTTTAAAGGAAGGAACCGAATGAAACGGGCAAAGATTACCATCGTAGGATCGGGCAACGTAGGCGCCACCGCCGCTCATTGGATTGCCAGTAAAGAACTGGGTGACGTCGTTCTCGTCGACATCGCCGAGGGCATTCCCCAGGGCAAAGCACTGGATCTGCTGCAGTCGGGTCCGGTGGAAGGTTTCGACCTTCGCATCACCGGCACCAATGACTATGCCGTTACCGAGAACTCGGACGTCGTCGTCATCACTGCGGGCATTCCGCGTAAGCCGGGCATGAGTCGCGACGACTTGCTTAAAACCAACTCAAAGATCGTGAGCGAAGTGACGCAGAAGATCTGCAAGGTCTCGCCGCACGCGGTGCTGATCGTGGTTTCTAATCCGTTGGACGCCATGGCGTACGTTTGTAAGAAGGCTTCGGGCTTTCCGCGTGAACGCGTCATCGGCATGGCCGGGGTGCTCGACACCGCTCGATTCAAGACGTTCGTGGCGGAAGCCGCCAACGTCAGCGTGGAAGACGTGCACGGATTCGTGTTCGGCGGCCACGGCGACACCATGGTCCCGATGACCCGGTACTGTTCGATCGCGGGCGCGCCGCTAGAAAAGTTTTTGTCGAAGGACAAGATCGATCAAATCGTCGAGCGCACGAAAAACGGTGGCGCCGAGATCGTGAACTTCC
>JAYUBV010000264.1:0-18821 GCA_043740655.1 Pseudomonadota bacterium
CGCGTTCAAGCTCTACGACACCTACGGTTTCCCCTTCGATCTCATCGAAGTGATCGCCAAGGAACAGCAGCTCTCGATTGACGGTAAAGAATTCGAATCGCTGCTCGATAAGCAGCGCGCCCAGAGCGGCGGGAAAACCGCTAGCAAGATTAACTTCACCGAGCTGGCCCAGCGCTTTATCGGACCAACTTCCGAGACGAAGTTTTTGGGGTACACCGGGAAGCTGTCGCTGGAGAACGAAACGCTGCTCGCCCTAGTCACCGAGGCTTTTCTGCCCACGCAAGAGCTCAAGGCCGGGGAAACCGGTTACGCCGTTTTTGCGCAGACTCCATTCTACGCCGAAAGCGGCGGTCAGGTTGGCGACATCGGCATGATCTCCGCGGGCGGCACCAAAGCGCGCGTCGAAGACACGATCAAAGCGAGCAAGACATTCCTCCACGTCGTGAGAGTGTTGGAAGGCAATCTAGCGGTGGGCACGAAATGCGAACTGATGGTCGACGCGGCCACGCGCCAAGCGACCGCGACTAACCACACCGCCACCCACCTGATGCACGCGGCCCTGCGCAAAGTTTTGGGCGATCGCGTAAAGCAGGCCGGGTCGCTGGTGGATGCCAATAAGTTACGCTTCGACTTCACCTTCCCGCGCCAAGTGTCGCCGGAGGAACGGACGCAGATCGAAACGTTGGTGAACGAGGAGATCCAGCGCAGTTCCTTGGTCAGCAAGGCCGAGATGGGCTACGACGAGGCGGTCGCCTCGGGTGCATTGGCGTTCTTCGATGAAAAGTACGGCGACAAGGTCCGCGTGATTCGCGTGGGCGACAACAACCCGTTCAGCGTGGAGCTTTGCGGCGGAACCCATTTGGACGAGATCGGCGTCATCAAGAAGTTCCGCATTACCTCGGAGTCTTCCGTAGCGAGCGGTGTTCGCCGTATCGAAGCGGTGACCGCCGCGGGGGCGGAGAAGTACGAGGCCGACCTGAAGAGATCGGCCGATGAACGAGACCACAAGTTGAAGCACGACGTGGTCAAGCTGGAAGAATCGTTGCTGGCACTCGGCGTGAATTTAAAGAAGGAACTCACCGGCAAATCGCTGGACGAGCAGAAGACGTTCCTCGCCAAGGCCCTAGACCGTGAGAAATCCAAGGGCGCTACGGCGGCAGCCGGTGCCCTTCACGAGAAGGCGCGCGACGTTAACGGTTTCAAAGTCGTCACCGAAGTGGTTACCGCGGAGAATCCGGGACTGCTCCGTACGATGGTGGATCAGGTTCGCGATAAGCTGCAGAGCAAAGCGATTGTCCTGCTGATCGCCGATTCGGGCGGCAAGGTTTCGCTGGCCCTGGGCTTGACGAAGGACTTATTGCCAAAGCTCGATGCGGGCCAGCTCATGAAGCCGTTGGCCGAAGTTGTCGGCGGGCGGGGCGGGGGCAAAGCCGACTTCGCGCAGGCCGGCGGCACGAACGCGGCGGGAATTCCGCAGGCGATGGAAAAGTTAGTCGAAACGGTCAAAGGCCTTTAAAAGGTACCTCACATGGATATCCTCGATCGCTATTTGGTAAAGGAGTTCCTCCTTTACTTCCTCGCCATCCATTTAGGGCTCGGCGTGCTGGCGTTGGGGATCGATTTCATGTCGCACATGTGGGACATCCAGCTCGGTTTCGGCCGGATGGTGATCCTTTACGGTTACAAATTCCCCTTTTACCTGCAGCAGTTCTTTCCGTTGGCGGTGTTGCTGGCCACCCTGGTGCTACTCACCACGATGTCGCGACAAAACGAAATCCTATCCCTGTACTGCGGTGGAATCGGCTCGTTCCGACTGGTATCTACCCTGGTGGCGGTCGTAGCGACACTTTCCACCTGCTACTTTCTGTTCTTCGATTCGTTCGTACCGTTCTTCAACGGGCGCAAGGTTTCGCTGGAGCAGGGGATCGATCCGTCGACGCATGTCTCGGCGCGTCCGGAAGGCGGGTTCTGGTACCGCAGTAATAACCTCGTCTACAACATTGGCCGCTTCCTCCCCGAGAAGAACCGAATGGAAGACGTCAGCGTGTACTTCCTCGACCGCAACTTTCGCCTAAGCCAGAAGCTGCACGCTAAAGACGGCGTGTTCAATGGCGACGACTGGATTTTAAACGACGGCTTTTTGGTCAAATATCGTAGCGATAACTTTCCCGAACTGAACACGTTCAAAACGTTGGACGCGATCATACCGGAACGGCCCGGCGATTTTAAAGCGTTCAAGGTTACCGAGGATTCCATGCGGCTTAAGGAGCTTCGGCGCTACCTAAAGGCCCACGAAGGGTCGGGGCTCGACACCACGTCTAGCCGCGTTCAGTACCACGAACGACTAGCGTACGTTTTTTCGCCGCTCATTTTCCTGCTGCTGGCAATTCCCTTGGGCATACAGCCGATGAAGAGCCGCTCGCTGATGCGCAACGTGGCCATCGCCTTCATGGCGGCGTTCACCTATTTGATGTTCACCAGGCTTGCCTTGTCGGTGGCCCGAGGCGGGTTTCTCCCCCCCATCGTCGCCGCCTGGTTCCCTAATGTCCTGTTTCTAGGCATCTCGCTCTACTTGCTCACTAAACGGTCGGATTAATTTTTTGACAGCGACGTCACCGCGGCTTCGCGAGCGTCGTCGCTTAGAATTAAAAAACTGTGTTCGAACCGTTTTTGCAACGTCTTAAGATCGCTGGACGGCTCGCGTTCATTGGCCCGGTGAAGCTGCACCGCCATCAGACGAGCATAGTAAGAATCAGTCGACTCTTTGCCCTCAACCGGCTGCACGCATAAGGCAAAACCGCGATCGGAAGCTTTGGCCATCACGGCGTTGCGTTGCCCCAACGAAAATCCGGTGCGAGGAAACTCGGGGTTCGCGTTCTTCGATAACGTCCAAAGAAAGTTCCCTTCCGCGGCTTCGATCCGCGATAGCTGCGCTCCCACCTGCGGCTCGATCTCCTTCAACTGCGCTAACTCCGGCAACGTGAGCCCTTGGCGCAGGCACGCGGCCCACGCTTCGGTAAACGTCATCGGCTCGGGCTTCAGCCGTTCTCCGGCGAAGCTCAAACTCCCCAACCACAATCCGACGGCCACTAACAACCAAACGGCGACTTTCATAAAACCATCCTTTCTGAAATAAGGATCAGCGTATTCAAAAAGTCTGATTTCTCGAAAGGGCGGGCTTTATGAAATCTTTATGATAACAAACACTTATTAGTTGCTAGAATGGGCAAATGTCACACCCCCGAGCCAGTGGAAACAGCCAGGCCGCCCTTTTTCGTTTAAACTAGGCCGGTTACTACCACCCCGGAGCCGCACATGGACGTCATCAAAAAGCTGAGCGAGTTTCCCTTTTTTTCGCACGTCAGTCCCAAAGAGCTGAAGGCCTTCTCCGCGAGCCTGAAAGAGAACCACTACAAGGTCGGCGCCCACATCCTGCGCCAGGGCGAACCCGGCAAAGCGGTGCAGATGCTGCTCGAGGGCAGCGTAGAGATCACCACCCACTCGCGCGACGACAAAACGGCGCACATCATGTGTCACCGGGCGCCCTCGATCTTCGGCATCATTGAAGTGTGGCGCGAAGCCCCGCACCTGGCCAACGCCGTGGCGCTGGAGCCGTGCGTGACGTTGTCGTTAAGCCGCTCGGAGTTTTTTAAATTTCTGCACACCAGCCACCAGGCCTGCATCAACATCATGCAGTCGCTTAGCGAACAAATTTATCAGGATGGCGTGAACAACCGCATCCGCATCTTTGGGTCGGCCACCCACGTGCTGGCGCGGCACCTATGGAATGAAGCCCAGGCGTTTGGCGAGAAATTTCATTCTGGCACGCTGGTGAAAAAGCAGGTGAACAAGACCTTGCTCGCCAAGTCGCTAGGCATTTCGCGCCGACAAGTTATCCGCGAGTTCGAAGTGCTGGAGAAGGCGGAGCTGATCGAGCCGCAAGGCGAATGCCTCTTCTTTCCCAACATGGATAAGTTGCGCTGCAAGTTCGACGAAGCGTGGTTCGAACGCCGTAAAACCCGACGAACGAAGTAAGCGTGAAACGTCTATCGCGCCCTAAATTTTTAGCGGTGGCGGTGCTGGCGGCCGTAGCCATCTTTTACCTGTCTTCCTCCGCTCTCCTGCGTTGGACCTTGCGGCGTTGGCTCGCCAGCGATCCGATTCAGCACGTCACTCTGACCCTGAAGGAGTTAAACGATGATCGCGGAGTATTAGAGATTCACCCTCAGGGATCGGAACCGTTCCTCGTACCTTTCGGCCTCACTTACACCGTGTTTGCGCCCAACGCCTCGCTCACCGTCAGTCAGACATGGCCCGAGCTCGACCTAGGGCCGTTCGTGGCCTTCAACGCCCACGCCGACCTCGCGGTGAACATTCCCCTCACGGGAGGCTGGCGCGCGGGCGGCAGCTTCGTGGCGCCGGCGCTCAAAGCGAAAGCTAGCGGAGAACTCTTTAGCGGACGCACCGATCTCGCCCTGACCCCGGCTGGAGGCGTCGCGAGCGGAGACGCCCTCACCGGCAAACGGAAAGCCACCTGGAACTTAGTTCTCGGTCCGCCCGACTTCGGCACGACTGTACCCTTCGACATCAAAGGCAAGCTCACTTTCGGCGACGAGTCCGCCCGCCTGGAGGGTGACGTGGTACTCGTGCGCGACGGCGATCTCGTGTCGCTCAAAGTGTCGTGCGGCGAGTGCGGCCATACCGAGACCGCCGCGGGCCGAGCGTGGCTGGGCCCCGTAGATTTTAAGTCGACCGTACTCGCCGGCGACAAAGCCCCGACTTTTTCGCTGGAGGCTAATTTAGCCGGGGGCGTTTCGACGAAGCTGGTGTCCGCATTGCCGCTGAACGCTCGGGTGGTAGCCCAGGGCGAGCTAGGTGGCGCCGCGCAGTTCTCGGTTGGCGCCCAGTCGCCGCTACTACCTTGGCGGGCGGAGCTGAAGGGGGCAGTCGAGGGCTGGCACGCCGGCCACGCCGACTTCGAGCTTCCTCTCCCGTTCACCCCGGACCTGTCGTCGCGGCCATTCTGGGAATCGACGCTGCCCAAGTTGGATTTCAGCGCCGGTAAAATCACCGTCACCGCCGAGGCACAATGGAAAACGGGCACCCTTAAATCCACCGCCCGCGTTGATGGCCGCGGCGTCGAGGGCAAGTGGCTCGGCTTGCCGTTCGAGGTCGACACGCTTCGCCTCGCCGCCGAGCTAAGCCCGACGTTCCGCCAACGGGGGCCAAACACGCTTCTCCTTAAATCCGTCGGGGACAAAATCACCGCCAAGAAGGTGGAGGTCGAAGTCGGCTGGAAAGACGCGAACGCTTTCGATTTAAAAAAGTTCACCGCACAGTTCGCCAACGGCCGCATCACGATGTTCCCGTTCACCTACTCCGTCCGCCACCGAAGCGCCCATTCGAAGTTAGTGGCAGAGAAAATGGACCTCGCCGTGCTGACGCCGTTTCTGCTCGGCGAATCGGCGGCGGGACGCGGCACGATGACCGGCGACATCCCCTGGCATCTCGACAAGGGAACCTTTCACCTGGACGACGCCATCATCCACAACGACGGCCCGGGCCACGTCAGCTACCGCGACGCCACTACCGCGCATTTGCCCGAGAAGGTCGACTTTCTCGACCAGTTTAACGACATCCTCGCCCAGGGCCAGCAGGTTCTCGTACTTAAGGCGTTACAGAATTTTGACTTTAGCGTTTTAAGAATCAGAATGAATCGCCACAGTGAAAACGACATGAAGGCGGAGTTGGACTTGAAGGGACGGAACCCTGACTTGGCTAAAGGCCAGCCGTTCGAGATAGTTCTTCCCATCAGCGGCCAAGTGGAACCTTTGATCAAGGAGACGATATGGAAGGGCTTTTTCGGCGACTCTTAATTGTAGCGCCATTGCTGTTCGGCGCAGCCTGTACTCACAAGGTACAGATTGAGCCGAGCGACAAACCGTTCATAGTAAATTTGAACGTAAAGATCGATCACGAGGTGCGGTACAAGGTGGAATCGCAGAACGAAGATCTCTTGAACCTGGAAGACCGGGTCATAAAGAAAAAACCTGCCAAGAAATCTAAGAAGGGATGAAGCACATGAAAAAACATTTACTCCTAGCCATGGCCATTCTCGCCTTCGCGGCGACCGCCGAAATTGAATCTATGAAGGAACGCTTGCCAACGATCGTCGACATGAAGACCAAGGGGCTGGTCGGCGAACAGCCGGACGGTTATCTGGGCGTCATCAAAGATGAAGGCGGCGCCAAAGCCGTGTCCGATGCCGAAAATTCGGATCGCCGGGCCGAATACGGCAAACGCGCGGCCGCCCAAGGCCAGACGGTGGACGTACTCGCGGCGGTGCTCGGCGAAGCCCGAGTCCGTCAGGAAAAAGCCGGCCGTTTCATCCGTACCAAAGACGGCCAGTGGGTGAAGCAGTAGTTGTCATTGCGAGGAGCCGGGCGGACGCCAGGCGGACGAAGCAAACCCGTCGAACGAGATGCAGCTACGTTGGTCCCCATGCCACGGGATTCGCATGGTGTCTGCCCGGCTGCGCTCGCGAATGACATAAGTAAACGGCCCCGCCCCCTCACCATTGAGGGGACGGGGCCGTTGTCGCCATTCAGCCTTCAAACCGAGACGAGAAAAATCACTCGGACAACAAATCGTAAACATTCAACTGCAACCACGCGATCACGTGGCGAACCTGCTCGTCATCCCTTGTGTCGGCCTTACCAAATTTCGCGAAGTCTAACGGAGTACCGTCGGCCTTCTTCACGTCCACGTTAAAGCAGGCCTTCGTCGCCGTGACCTCGGTAGTTGAACCACCGTCGCTATCAGTGTGGGTTACCTTATTGTCGGTGAACTTGATGTTTCCGTTCAGCTTCAGATCACCGAATTTCATCGTTACGCGCATCCGATTTTGGTTGATGAAGTGGTCGTAGTTCAAAACCGTGGTGCTGTTCGGCTCGGTCGATGCGATGGCGTACTTACCAAACTTGCAGTTTTTTTTCGTGCACTTGTAGGTACCGGTGAAGATGTTGTAGCCAAGCTTGCCCGAGGCCTGCTCGCCGTTAACCTTCAGGTTTTCCATCACAAGGCTGTTAGTGAACAGCTTCGCAACGGAATGGCCTTCAATGGGGATACCCGCAAGCTTCGCGTTCTCCAGCATCCGTTTGCGCGGGTAGATCTTAACCGTGCCCACGTTGTCGTAAGGGGTGATTCGGGTCAGCCCATCCTCGTTCGTGATCTTAGTCACTTCGACGCCGCGGTAATCGCTGTCGGTGCGGTAGATGCCCTGGTTCGGATCCGTCGACCCCTTGACCGAGTAGTTGGAAAAATCATTTCCCACTTTTAGTTCGTAGGTCACGTTTTCGGCGCGGTTGTCCTTGCCGATGCAACCGGTGATTCTCGAATTCACGTTCGCGGGGGCCACCGCGCGTCCGTCCGGGGCGGCCAAGGCGTGCTGGGGCGCTTCCGGCAGCACCGCGAGGTGTCGGCCGCTTTCGGCCTTAACAAGCGTTGCCCAAAATAAAAGGGTGATTGAGGTCAGCATCGACAGGTACTGAGCAATTGGCGACTGCATGGGACGTACTCCAAAGTTTCAACCGGCGCGTGATTGCGGCGTAAAACCAGGTTCGGTGTATTCACCGGGTCTTAAATTTCCGAAGTTTCCCTATTTTTTGGCCCCCAAGTATTTCAAGGATTTACCTCTTCCCGCCCTGTAACCTGCGTCACACCTATGAAAAAAAAGTCGAATATGGTTCTATAAATGGGATGTTGAAGATCCTTCATTACCCCGATCCGCGGCTCGCGGAAAAAAGCGTCCCGGTGGAAAAGTTTGACGCCAAACTCCACAAACTTCTCGAAGCGATGACGGAAACCATGTACGAGGCCAACGGAATCGGCCTGGCCGCTCCGCAGGTGGACGAACGCATCCGCGTTTTCATCATTGACCTAGATGGCGAGGACGAAAGCCCGAAAAAAAAGTGGGAGTTCATTAACCCCCAGCTGTCCAAGGGCGAGGGCAAGATCGTGTATGAAGAGGGTTGCCTAAGCGTGCCCGGTTACACCGAAGAGGTGACGCGCAAAGCCCGGGTTTCGGTCGAATACCAGGACCGCCACGGCCGGGTCCGTAATTTGGAGGCCGAGGGTTTACTCGCCGTGGCGATTCAGCACGAAAACGATCACCTGGACGGCATCATGTTCGTCGACCGCCTGTCCCCAATCAAACGCCGCCTAGCCAAACGCAAGCTAGCCAAACAAGTCACGTTGTAGTCCGGTCAAAGCCAGGACGAGGAGGACGAACAGGGCCACGTCTGCCTAGGGAAGCAGATCGCGGATATCGCATGCTCGGTGGAGGTGCCGCTACTCGTATCGAGAATGGTGAAAGATTTGCCGTTTCGTCCATGCGGTTGACCGATGACGTACCGTCCATCCCGGCTGGGAATGGCGTCCCGGGCACCGTTCAAAGGGAAGACACGGGTCGTGGCAATTACCCCGTCGAGATCGGCACCGGCATGATTTCGTGCTTCGACCTTGCGCTTCACCATACTCAGCAATCGGGCTTGTATTTCCGGCGTGGACCAGCCCAACTGCTTCAGCATGGCCTTCAATTCGTGCATTTTCTTACCCAGAGTCTCCAGTCGGGAATCGTGCGGCCGCGCAAAGGGATCGGCCGCGGTAAGAATCTCGTTTAGCCACTGTCTTTTCGCCTCATCGGCCTTGGGCAGATCCAGCAATGCCTCGTAGGTGGTTGCCACCAGCGTCTTGGCCGCCTCGTCGGTTGAAGCCAAACCGTAAAACGACGCGAAGCACGGAGTGAGAGCACCGCCGGAGACCGAGGTGACTAGGGCCAGCAGGGTCACCGCCAGGTTTCGCATTGCAATATTTTAGGTACCCAAAGCAAAAACGCACCCTTATTCTCTCGCCATGCTCCGTTATGTGTTCTTAGGCACGCCAGACTTTGCATCCGCCGTTCTGGAAACGCTGTGCAACCGGTACGGCGTACCCGAGCTTGTCGTGACCCAGCCCGCGCGGGAACGCGGTCGTGGCCGCAAGGTCGAGTCAACCGACGTGGCCCAGTTCGCCGTGGCCAAAGGGCTGCCGCTTATCGAAACCGACAACGCTAACCAGGCCGAAGTCGTGGAAAAAATCCGCGCCACTAACCCCGACCTCGTTCTCGTGGCGGCGTTCGGACAGCTGCTGAAGGAAGAGCTACTCGCCCTGCCTAAGTACTGCCTCAACGTGCACGCCTCACTGCTGCCCCGGTACCGCGGCGCTGCACCGATTCAGCGCGCGATTTGGAACGAAGACAAGATCACCGGCATCTCCATCCAGAAAATGGTGAAAAAGCTAGATGCGGGGGACATTCTGGTATCCCGCGACTGCGCCATCGCCCCCACCGATACCTCGGAATCACTGTTCAAAAAGCTCGCCCAACTGGGCGGAGAGACGTTAATCGAAGGAATTAAGCTAATCGAAGGCGGAAGGCCGGAGTTTCGTCCTCAGGACGAATCGCTAGTGACCTACGCGAAGAAGATCACGAAGGAAGAGGCCGTCATCGACTGGCACCAGACCGCCACCCTAATCCAACACCAGGTACGGGCGCTTTTCCCCTGGCCGGTCGCCCACACGGACGTCGGGCGGGAAAGGCTCAAAATTTTGGAAGCGCGTGCCGCGGTGCGCAAGGCGCCCGGGAAACCGGGGGACATTCAGACGGACCACCGCACGTTTCTCTCGATCAGTTGTGGCGACCAAACGACGCTTGACCTTCTCCGCATCCAGCCCGAAAACCGGAAGCCAATGACCATTTCGGAGTATTTGTCGGCCTTCCGGGGCCACTACCCCTACCACAGGATGGAACGGCTATGAGCCCTTCGAAAATTCAAGTAGCCCCTTCCCTCCTCGCTTGCGACTGGGGACGCCTAAAAGAAGAGATTGTGAAGGTAGAAGAGGCCGGCGCCGACTTGCTGCACGTTGACGTGATGGACGGACAGTTCGTACCGAATATCAGCATTGGGTTTCCCATCATCGAAGCCATCCGCAAAATCACCCGGCTGCCCATCGACACTCATTTAATGATCGCCGATGCCGATCGCTACCTCGAAACTTTCAGCACCGCCGGATGCGATTGGCTTTCCGTGCATGTCGAAGCCTGCCCGCATTTGAATCGCACGCTTGCGCGCATTCGCGAGCTGGGCATGAAGGCCGGCATCGCTATCAATCCCGGCACTTCGCTGTCGGCGTTAGACGCCTCGTTGTTCGATGCGGATTTCGTTTTACTGATGAGCGTGAACCCCGGTTATGGCGGGCAACGGTTCATTCCGGCCAGCATCGAACGGCTCAAGACCTTGAAGAAGATGATCGGCACCAAGCCCGTACAGATTGAAATCGACGGCGGCATCAAACTCGATAACGCCAAAGAGGTCACCACGGCCGGCGCCGACATTCTCGTCGTGGGCACGGGACTATTCTCCGAACCGGATTTCAAAAGTACGATAGCTCGACTAAAGAGCTAAGGGGTGTCCGCATGATCGCTCTCGACGGTAACCGGCTTACCATTCCGGATTTTCACAAGATCGTTTTCGGCCGCAGCGAAGTAAAGCTGGACGTCGCCGCGTTGGCGTTGATGAACGTAAGTCGCGGCCACGTCGAAAAGGCGATCCAGACCGGCGAAAGTATCTACAGTATCAACACCGGCTTCGGCGTACTCAGCAACGTGCGCATTCCGCCCGAATCGTTGGACGAGCTACAAGTGAACTTGATCCGCTCCCACTCGGTCGGCGTCGGTCCGTTGCACTCGGAAGAAGAAAGCCGCGGCTTAGTCCTGCTGCGCGCGAACGTTCTCGCCAAAGGATACTCGGGCGTACGGCCGCTCATCGTCGAGACGTTGTGCCAAATGCTGAATAAGGGCGTGCACCCGTGCATTCCCAGCAAAGGCTCAGTCGGCGCTAGCGGTGATTTAGCTCCGCTAGCCCACTTGGCCTTGGTCCTCATCGGCGAAGGCCTTGCGATGTACGACGGGAAAAAACTTTCCGGCGCCGAGGCAATGAAGAAGGCCGGAATCACCCCGGTAAGGCTGCAGCCGAAAGAAGGTTTGTCGCTCATCAACGGCACCCAACAGATGACCGCGCTGGGGGCGATTCTGATCGCTCGCGGAGAAGCGCTCATCGACGAAGCGGATCTAATCTGCAGCGCAAGCTTAGACGGCACGCTGGGCACCCCGGCCGCCTTCGCCAAGTGGCTGCACGACGTTCGCCCGCACCAGGGCCAGCTGAAGAGTGCGGCCAACCTCGAACGATTTTGCAAAGACAGCGAAGTGTCTAAGAGCCACGAAAACTGCGGCAAGGTGCAAGACGCCTATTCTTTCCGGTGTTCCCCGCAGGTCCACGGGGCCTGCCGCGATTTGCTAAGCTCGGCCAAAAGGACGATCGAAGTGGAGCTGAACGCCGCCACCGACAACCCGCTCGTCAATCCCACGACCGGCGAGATCGTTTCGGGCGGAAACTTCCACGGACAGCCCGTCGCGTTTGCCCTCGATATCATTGGCATGGCCATCTCGGAAATCTCATCGATTGCCGAGCGCCGCATTTCCAAATTGATGGATCCCAACTTCAGTGAGCTGCCGGCCTTTCTCGTGAAGAACGAAGGGCTCAACTCCGGACTGATGATGGCGCAAGTAACGGCGGCGGCCCTCGTGTCGGAGAATAAAACGCTAACCCATCCGGCGTCGACCGATTCCATCCCGACCAACAACGAGAAGGAAGATCACGTCAGCATGGGACCCTGGGCCGCACGCAAGGCGAAGTCAATTTTAGAAAACACCGAGTACGTACTGGCGATCGAGGCAATCGCGGCCTGCCAGGCGCTAGAGTTCCGCAAGCCGCTGCAGCCTAACCGGGGCGCCCGGCTGCTGATGACCTGGCTCCGCAAGATGGTTCCGCCGATGGAAAAGGACCGCATCCTCTCCACCGACGTGGAGGCCATCACGGCCAAGCTCAAGACTGGCGATCTAGAACAAACGATCCGGAAGGAGTTTCCCCTATGAGCGAATCGCGTACCGAAATCCGCGCGTACCGGGGCGATAAGCTACATTGCAAAGGCTGGGTTCAAGAGGCGGCGTTGCGGATGCTGCGAAATAACCTAGATCCCGACGTAGCGGAAAATCCCGCGGAGCTGGTCGTATACGGCGGTACGGGTAAAGCCGCCCGTAACTGGGAGTGCTTCGATGCCATCAGCAAGTGCCTGGCCGAACTTGAAAACGACGAGACATTACTCGTCCAGTCGGGCAAACCGGTCGGCGTGATCCGCACGCATACGAATGCCCCCCGCGTTTTGATCGCCAACTCCATTCTCGTCCCCGCGTGGGCTAATTGGGAATACTTCCGTTCGCTCGAAGCCAAGGGGCTCACCATGTTCGGCCAGATGACGGCCGGCAGTTGGATCTACATCGGCACCCAAGGCATTTTGCAGGGAACATACGAAACCTTCGCCGAAGCGGGCCGGAAACATTTCGGCGGTAGTCTCGCCGGACGCTGGGTGCTAACCGCGGGTTTAGGCGGTATGGGTGGCGCGCAACCCCTGGCCGCGACGATGGCCGGCGCTTCGTTCTTGGGGATAGAAATAGATCCCCACCGCATCAAGCGGCGTTTGGAAACGGGTTACATCGATAAAATGGAAACCTCGCTCGACAAGGCGCTGGCCGACATCGCTGAGGCGACAAAAGCAAAAAAGGCGATTTCGATCGGACTCGTCGGCAACGCCGCGGAGTTGATTCCTAAAATCGCCTCCGGAAAATTTTTACCCGACCTCGTCACCGACCAAACGTCGGCGCACGATCCGTTGACCGGTTACATTCCATTGGGCTTCACGCTCGAATCGGCGGCGGCGCTGCGAAAAAGCGATCCCAAGGCCTACATCGAAAAATCCAAAGAATCGATGGCCGTCCACGTACGCGGGCTGCTCGAGTTTAAGAAGAAGGGCATCCCGACGTTCGACTACGGTAACAACATCCGAGCGATGGCGAAGGAAAAGGGGGTAGAGAACGCGTTCGATATCCCGGGCTTCGTGCCCGAGTACATCCGCCCGCTGTTTTGCCGCGGCATGGGCCC
Organism: Pseudomonadota bacterium; assembly: GCA_043740655.1. Taxonomy (GTDB): domain Bacteria; phylum Bdellovibrionota; class FAC87; order UBA2466; family UBA2466; genus JBGSST01. Next base: position 13,095 of record JAYUBV010000264.1, read on the forward strand.
GTTCCGCTGGGTGGCCCTCTCCGGCGAGCCCGAAGACATTTACACGACGGACCGCGCGCTCATGGAGCTATTCCCCGACAACGAGGGGCTCCATCGTTGGCTGCACCTCGCCAAAGAACGGATTCACTTCCAAGGTCTCCCCGCCCGCATCTGTTGGCTGGGGTACGGCGATCGCGAAAAGGCAGGCCTGCTCTTCAACCGCCTCGTGCGCGAAAAGAAGGTAAAGGCTCCGATCGTCATCGGCCGCGATCACCTCGACTGCGGCAGCGTGGCCTCCCCCAACCGCGAGACGGAAGCCATGAAGGACGGTAGCGACGCTATCGGCGACTGGCCGGTGTTAAACGCGATGGTGAATGCGGTGAACGGCGCCAGCTGGGTCAGCATGCACCACGGCGGCGGGGTGGGCATTGGCTACTCGCTGCACGCGGGTATGGTCGTCGTGGCGGACGGCACCGAGGAAGCCGACGAACGGCTGTCGCGCGTACTTAACTCCGACCCCGCGATGGGGGTGTTCCGGCACGTGGATGCGGGTTACGAGATTGCCGACGAATGCGCCCGCGAAGGCGGACTGCAAATTCCGATGCCCCAAAAGGGCGGGAAGGGCTAATGAATACTTTTCTCTACGAAAATATAGGTCAAATCGTCACCATGCGCGGCGTGGCCGCCAAGCGGGGGCGCCATCCGCAAGCCGAAGATCTTTCGATCATCGAGCACGCCGCAATCGCCATCGATTTGGAAACGCAGACGATCCAGTGGCTGGGGAAGATGGGCGAAGTGCCCAAGGAATACCAGGATCCCGATCAACGCGAAGACTGTGCCGGCGCCGTATGGTTGCCCGAGCTAGTTGAGTGCCACACTCACCTAGTATTCGCGGGGGAACGGCATAAGGATTACGGAAAGCGCTGCGCGGGAAAATCCTACCAAGAGATCGCCGCCGATGGCGGCGGCATTCTCTCCACGATGAATGCCACGCGTGAAGCCACGCCCGACGAGCTGCTGGAGCGGGCGATACGCGAACTGGATCGATTTCAACGCTACGGCGTGGGCTGCGTCGAGATCAAGACGGGCTACGGACTCACGTGGGAAAGCGAATTAAAGCAGCTGCGGGTCATACGCCGGTTGCAGCAAGAGTCCTCCGTGAAAATTGTCTCCACCTTCCTGCCCGCCCACGCGATTCCGCCCGAGTTCAAAGGGCGGGCGGACGATTACGTGAAGGTGATGATCGACGAGTGGATTCCGGAGGTCGGTAAGCAAAAGCTAGCCGAGTTCTTCGACGTGTTCATCGAGAACGGTTACTTTTCCCTCGCCCAGGCGGAAAAACTTTGTATGGCCGCCAAAGAGCACGGCTTGAAGATCAAGATTCACGGCGAGCAGTTCACCGATCTAAATTCCGCAGAGTACGCCGCCCGCATCGGGGCGACCAGCATCGACCATCTCGATCAAGTCTCGGATAAAGGGATTGCCGCGCTGGCCAAATCCGACACCGTCGGCGTGCTGTGCCCGGGCGCTTCGCTCTTCTTAGGCACGGCCTACCCACCCGCGCGCAAATTAATCGACGCCGGTGCCCGCGTCGCCATCTCGACCGACTTCAATCCGGGCACCTGCCCGAGCCGTAACTTGCCGTTGATGACGACGTTGGCCTGCAGCCAGATGAAAATGACCGTGCCCGAAGCCCTGGCGGCAGTGACCTACAACGCCGCGGCGGCGCTGAATTTAGAAAACGAATTCGGCGTATTAGATGTAGGCCGCGCCTTCCGCGTGACCACGCTCAAAGGTGCCTCGTCGGCGGATTCCCTGCCTTACTCGTTTGGAGAGTTGGACTGACCTTCGAGAGTAATTCCCGCCGCTTCGGCGGCGGATGGTGTTGGAGCGGTCGGCGCACTTGGCACGGAGCCCGGGGCTCGCACCGTATCCTGACCGACCGCTTGGTTCACCGGTGCGGACGTGTCCTCTTCCTCTTCACCACCCTCTTCTTCGGGGGCCATCAGCGAACGATCCATCGCGGTATCTAAATACTTTTCCAGGAATAGGCGTGCCACCGTCGAGGACTTCACGCGCCAGACGTTCTCGTGCACCGTCAGCACCGCCACCGCTAGCTTGCGGTTACCGCGGATGCCGTAGCCGACGAACCAGTCGCACTTACCGCGCAATATTTCGTCCTTAAGCGAACCCGTCTTGCCGCCGATTTCAACCTCGTTGGCCTTGGGTTTACGAATCCAGTCGCGAAATGCCTTACGCGAAGTACCCCGTACCACCGTCTCGCGCATGAGCGTGCGCATGTGCTCGGACGAAGCTTTGCTCATCACGTCCGCCAGGGGAAAGGGGTGACCTTCATAAATCAGCTCCCCCTTGTCGTCCTTCAGCGAGTCGACGAGGTACGGCGCCATCAGCTTGCCGTCGTTCACGATCGCCGCCGCGAATAGGGCTCCCTGCACGGGGCTGATCTGCACTATCCGGTTAAAACCCGACCCCAGTTCCGCCATCGCGAAGCTATCCGCATTACTGATGTCGAACCGGCCGGTCTGCACCGGAAAGTCAGCGGCAAGCGACTTGTTGAAACGGTATCGCTCGGCGTAGGTCAAAAGCTCTTCCGGTTTCACGATGAACGCCGCTAATTTGCCGAACACGGTGTTGATAGATTTGGCGAAAGCATCCCGCAGCGACATCTGGCGCAGCCACTGGTTCTTACCGTTCTCGCTCAAGTTCCGTTTGTACAGCGTATGGTTGCCACCGCGAAACGTGATGACGGAATCGGGCGTCAGCGAGTGCGCGTCGATGGCCGACGTCGCGGTGACCACCTTGAAAACACTCGCCGCCGGAAAAACCGCCTTAAGCGTTAGGCTACCGAAGTAATGCTGCGTGCGCGAAAAGGAACTCATCGCGACCACGCGACCCGTCTCCGCTTCGATCGCGACCAGCGCGCTGAAGTCGGGCTTGTACTGCTGCAAAAGATTATCCGCGTAGGCTTGGTAACGATCGTCGATCGTATAACGTGGCGTTAACGTTTTCACGCCGGACCAAGTGCTGAGATTGATCGTGTCGGGAAGCTCTTCCCCCTCAATCAAGGTGCGGAACTGGTAGGCAAGCTGCGCGCGCGTTACCGGCGCCAGCACCTGGAAGGGGATCCTCTCGAATGCGACCTTCAGCGCGGAGAATAGAATCGCCACGCCACCGACGAAGATGCCAAACCCGATGGCCCCCTTCTTCGCCATGGTGGCGGTAAAAAGCGCGTCCGGATTCGAACGCTTTTTCGGCTTGGAATTGCCGTTCGGTTTGGGGTGGGGCTTCTGCGTCATATCTCCGATACTTATCGGCTGATTGACGACGATCACGTTAGGGCGATTACTCGTCGTCGTCCCAGGGCAAAAGGTCCAGATTGATCTGGAAAACCTGCTCCGGACGTTTTGTCGCCTTCACTTTGGCTTCGCAGCCTTTTACGAACTGCATCAATCCCGTCTTCACAGCTTCGTACGTGTCGGGATCCCCCGAGAAGGTGACGCTAAACGCTGTCCGCTTTCCCGACGGCACGGTCTGCAAGCGCTCCAGACTCTTCATGCGCATCAAAGTCTGGTGCGGCAAACAGAGCGCCGACTCTTCCGGCAAATGGTGATGGAGTCCGCGCGCCTCGTACGCACCGGCCGCTTTTTGCCTCCTGCGGACGCGTGGCTTGCTTCGAAACCGAAGCTCAGGCCGCTCTCGCGGAGAAACGTCTGGCGGACGGAAAGCCTTTGGCGGAGCTCAAGCAAAATCTCACTTCCGTAGTGACGCTCGATTACTGGGACTACCAAACCAAGTTGCACTACGACGTCACGGCAACCGCCGAGAAATCTATATTCAACAAGAACGCCCACTGCTTCAAAACTTTGGAGTCCGGCCTAAACGTTCAATGTTGGACCGGAGACTTCAACGTATCGGTTCTCGAGTTGAGACGGGGGGACAAAACTAACGTCGAAGTGACGTGGCCGCCGTTCGACGAACGGCTGACGTTCCCGTCGAATAAATGTCAGATAAAATAGAAAAGCCTTGGGGTGGAAACGGCAGCGGGTTTACGTCCCTGGTTTCGAAGTGACAAGGCAGCACGTCCAGTTTACGATTTTTCCTTCTGCCTAAAACATATTTCAAGGATCCCTCTTGAAGAAACACGCCGTCACCCTAATAAGCTGTTTCGTGTTTTTCCTTTTTTTCCGGGCTCGTTGGGCCTTTTCCATCAATATTCTTGATGAAACTTGTTACCTTGAGGGATTGCACAAGCTGGTAGGGATGAGTTATCCGTCCTGTTATCTTTCGACCCACCTACCTGGAGTCGCCCTACAGTGGCTTCCTGCTGCGTTCTTCGCAAAAATCTTCTCCTGGTTCGGTTTCCCTTTTGAGGAAGCTCTCCAAGCCCTAATCGCAATAACGTCCTTTTTATCCTGGGCCGGCGCGCTTTCCATTCTTCATCGAATCATCACCCGACACGCAGCGCCGAATTTCTTGGGGGGTTTTGGACCCCTTCTTTCGGCACTTCTCTTTTTATTGAATGTGCCCGCGCTCGATTTTGTTACAAAGCACGCGTTGATGTCGCACGCCGCGGAACTACTTGCCGTCGCTTTAGCACTGTATTTTATTTTGGAAGGTCGTTTTCTCCCCGCCATATTCTTTTGTGCTTGGCTGGTCACAATGCGCTTGAACGACCTACCGATCTTCTTTTTGCTCGTAGGACGAATGATCGACGTAAAAAAGATTTCCTTTGATAGGGCGAACCGCAGGGTTTTTTTTGCACTGGCGGGCGCATTGCTCGTTGCGGGTGGGTTAGCGGCCTACGTCGGTTTTATTAAAGGGCATGCGTCGATACGTGTTGCTGACGTGATTGACGGCATTCGATGGGACGCATTTAAAATCATCTTTTTTACCCCCGCGGAAAGCGTATTACTTTTCCTTCCCCTCTGGGCACTTAGCTTCGCGCTTGGAATCAGATATTTTTCACGTTTGAGTTGGATGTCTCGTGGAGCGGTTCTGTGGAGCCTATTTCTCGTTCTCTTCGCTGCGGGGCATCGCTATAAATGGACGCTAGATAGCCCCAACCTGCGGTTCTTTATAGGCTGCTACTTTGGGGGGCTGGCCATATTGATGGAGCTATCGAAGAGCGCGACTCCCCGGCTCAAGTCGACAATCCGTTGGACCTTACTATTTGGCGCGGCTTGGTACACTTTGTACGTTTGGACAAACGTACATACTTCCCTCTTCGTAAAACTCATTACTTTCCAACAGGGAGTGGACATGTATGCCGCCTACGATGGATCCCAGACGTCGACGTACTTGCGAAAACTATTTCTTGAACCAATTGGCATGTCACCCATCGGTTTTTCGCTCTATAGCTGGGGAAATCATCTCGAAGTGTTTTCTCGTTTTTCCGTCTTTCGGCAGTACGCGATTTCCGGAATTCAGCTTTACCTGCTTACAATTTATTCCGCGCTGGGAGCGGGAATAACCGTTTGGCTACTGAGGCCGGGTACCAGAGGAAGAAAAGAACAATAAGGGCTAAGGTCGCCAAAGAAAGCTTGATTCCCAACTTCAACTCCTCCGGTTCAAAACTAAGATTTACCAGACTGTCTCCTTTGGGAATGGGCAAAGCCAGAAAATCCCAATAAGCCCTTTCAACCTTTACCGGCGTTCCGCCGATGGTGGCTTTCCACCCCCGGTGAAAACTCTCGGAGATAGCAAGCAGCCTAAGGTCTTCCGCGTGCA
>JAYUBV010000265.1:0-18775 GCA_043740655.1 Pseudomonadota bacterium
CGTTTCGCGCAAGGTGCCGAGGCGATCGCGAATCGACTCGCGTATGGCCGCCATGACTTCCGGCGTACGCCACCGCTTACCCGCCACCATCTCCTCGAACCGTTTCATATGCGTGCGGAGAGTTCCCAAATCGCTACCGTATTGCGGCGGGACGTCGAACGGATTCTCAGCCTTTTCCAACTTCTCGAGCGTGGAGGGGCCGACCTTACCTTGGCCAACCTTGTCGATGAGTTCCCAGTAGGTAGATACGGTTAGGCGTTCCGCGGACGCCTCGTCGGAGACGGTACCGAATTCAAACATGCAGCTCGGGATGAAGCCATCGGTCGCCGGAGCGGAGGGACTCAAAACCAGAATGAGGAAGGCGGCGTAAGTCGTTAAGCCCATAGGATTAGTCTATTCGGGTTGTAGGCGGTTGCGGTAGTTGAGCGCATGCATCGGCTCATTCCAAGGCTCGGCGAACATACGCTCGCCGTCCGGCGAGAAGCGGATAGATTGCGAGCGGCCCGGTAGTTCGTAACTTCCCATGACTTTTCCCTTAGCTAGGTCGAAGTGCACGACGAAGTATTTGCTGCGACCCTCGTTGTGGTACAGCAGGGCGACTTCCGGCTTGGTCGGGTGGACGATCAGATTGTCGTTCGGCGTGACCTTGGCGGGAGAAAACCTGCCCGCCGGAAAATCCAATCGCACCACTTTGGCTGACTTTCCTACATAAAAATTTAGTCCGGGTTCATTGTTGCGTGCCCACGATGTGACGGGGGTGGCATCGGGGAGAAAAAAAGTATGCCGCTCAAACTTTTCTTCCGGGTGGCCGGCGGGAGGATTTTCCCTCTCCCATAGCGTTTCCTTTAGCGTCAGCTGTCCGTTCGCACTCACGGTGAAGACTCGCATCCGATCCGTCCCGGAGTTGGCGTTTGTGCGTAGCCACAGGTCGTTTGTGCCAGGAACGATTCCGTAGTCGCCGGACGCTCCGCCAAAACCCCATTCGCGATTTCCATGGAATCGTTCCGTGTCGAGCCGAACGCTCGTGCCCTTCTGTAAATCGTAAAGGAAAAGGTACTTCGTATGGGCCCCGGCAATGACGAAATTGGGATCCTTTCCCACTTTAAGGGAGTTGCCTCGGCCATCTTCAAATTTCCGCCCGATGTACTTTCCAGACGCCCAGTCCGGCTGGCCCTCGGTGATGGGAACCGAGTACAGCCGGTAGCCCGGCGCCGGAAACAGAAGTTGTTTTCCATCCTGGCTGAACTTGGGCTGATCCAGGTGAAGGTTAGAGCCCGGTATCGTTGTGAGCTTTCTCTCCTTCATGTCATAAAGGTTCATGGTCCAGTCGCCGTCAGCCGGGGTGGTGTTCTGGCGATTAGTGGACACGAGCCAGCGCCCATCCGGCGACGCGGTCATTCCGTCCAAGCGGGGTATGGGCACGGTGAAATCGGCCTCCGTCTCGGCCATGCCGGATTGCCGGGTTGCTTCCGCACCGCGCACGAGGTGAATCCGCTCGGTCACCGACTTGCGTATCGCCGTGATGACCTCGGGCGTGCGCCAACTCCTTTGCCCTAACAACTCTTCGAACCGCTTCAATTGCGATCGCAGTCCGCCCAGGTCGTGCCCTTGCTGCTCGGGAACCTCGAACGGATTCTCTGCATTTTCCATCTTCTCCAGTGTCGCCGGGGAGATCTTGCCCTGGGCAACCTTGTCGATGAGTTCCCAGTAGGTAGATACGGTTAGGCGTTCCGCGGACGCCTCATCCGCGGTTATGGCGAAGGTCAGAATGCAGCTTTGGGCAGAGAAGTCGGTGGCCCGGGCGGGGGCGGCAGTTAGGCACACGGCGGCGAATAGGACTGCGGGAGTCAAACGCATTGGTCTATTTTAGCCTGCTTTGCCTCTCGCCCCAGATCCGTTTATGTTCGGCCCATGTCGGAAAAATGCCTGCAAGAAAACTACGCTCCGAATAATGCCTGTTTCGGCTGCGGCCCGGCCAACCCCAAAGGGTTGCACGTGCGCAGCTTCGTAGAGGGGGACGCGCTCATCGCCGAATGGACGCCCGAGCCCCACCACGAAGCGTTTCCCGGAGTGCTGAACGGCGGCGTCATCGGCGCCCTACTCGACTGCCACTCCAACTGGACGGCGTGTTGGCACCTGATGATGCGGCGTGGAGAAAAAACTCCTCCCTGTACCGTTACCGCCGATTACGCCATCAAACTGCTGCGCCCTACCCCGACGACGGGCTCCATTCAGCTGAAGGCCTGGGTGCTGGAGTCGACCGACAACAAAGCGATTATTTCCGCAGAACTTTCCGCGGGCGGCAGCATTTGCGCCACCTGTCGGGGGACGTTCGTCGCGGTGAAACCCGGCCACCCGGCCCACCACCGCTGGTAGAGGCTATGGGACTCATTGGCGCACACGTCTCCATCGCGGGAGGCATCGAACTTTCGATTGAACGCGGCGATTCCATCGCCTGTGACTCCATCCAAATTTTTATTCAGAGCAGCCGCACGTGGAAGTCCGCGCCGTTGACCGAAGAGTCGGTCCGGGCGTTTCACGAGGCTAAGAAAAATGCCAAGCACGTAAAGCGCGTGGTGGCCCACAATAGTTACCTGCTCAACCTTTCCACCGCAAACGAAGAGGTCCGCGAGAAATCGGTGGGCCATTTTATCGAGCTTTTCGAGAAGTGCGAGCGGCTCGGCATCGAAGCGTTGATTACCCATCCGGGCAGCCATTTAGGCGCCGGTATGGAAGAAGGCATCAAGCAGACTTCGCGCAGTTTGGATGAGGTGATGGCGGTTTGTAAGGGATTTTCCGCTAAGATTTTGCTAGAGAACACCGCCGGGCAAGGTGGCTGCGTGGGGCACCGATTCGAGCAGCTGTCGGCGATCGCGGCGGGGACGAAGGATCCGGACCGCATCGGTTACTGCTTCGATACCCAGCACGCGTTCGCGGCGGGGTACGATCTGCGCAGCGAAGAGGCGTACGACGCCACCTTCGCGGAATGGGACAACCGGGTGGGCACGAAACGCATCCACGTGTTTCACTTAAACGACGCGATGAAGGACCTGGGCTGCCTGGTGGACCGGCACGAGAACTTGGGCAAGGGATTCATCGGCGAGACTCCGTTCCGTAAGCTAATGAACGACCGACGGTTTAAAGACGTGCCGATGTGCCTGGAAACGGCGCCGGGCGACGACATGGAAAACTATGTTCGAGAGTTGAAACTGCTGCGGAGTTTTATCAAATCTTCTTGATCACGTGCTCGAGCGTAACGACTTTGCCATCCAGAATGTACTGGTAGTTCTTCAGCGTGATCACGCCGTCTTTTTTCACGTCCCACGTGTAGCGCACCGGCTTGCCGCCGTCTTCCGACACGATCGTGAAGGACGTCGAGCCGTTGTTGGCGGGCGTCTGGAAGATCTTCGTTTTGGCCATGTCCATGAAAATATAGTTGGGATAGCAGCCGCCGCTGGGCGGGCAGAAGCTGAAAGCCAAGATGGCTTGCGAGGCTTCCACTTCGACCTCGCCGAAATTTCCCTCGCGCGAATCTTCCTCGCGCGATTTCACTACGCCGGATTTCAGCACGGTGTATTTCCCGCGGGCCATCTCGAAAAAAGTCCGGGAATCGAGCTCGACGCCGCTGTCGGTGGGACTGGCGACATAATTCTTGTCGCCGCAGGTATCTTCAAAAGCGAAACTCAGCTTAGGGGCACAACAGACAACGGAAAGGACCAGGGCGAAAGCGATGCGTTTCATCCGTTACTCGAGGGTTCGGGGTTGTTGTGGGCTATTTAACGCGTCTGCCTGGTCACAACGATTATATCTTCTTCATTACGTGCTCGAGCGTAACGATTTTGCCGCCGAGAATGTACTGGTAGTTCTTCAGCGTGATCATGCCGTCTTTGCTCACGTCCCAGGTAAAGCGCGTCGGTTTGCCGCCGTCTTCCGAAACGATGGTAAAGGAGGTCGAGCCGTCGTTGGCGGCCTTCTGATTGATCTTCGTCTTGGGGAGGTCCATGAAAACGTAGTTGGGATCGCAGCCGCCCGAGGGGGGGCAGAAGCTGAAGGCTAAGACGACCTGCTGGTCTTCCACTTCCACTGCGCCGGTTGTTCCTTCGTGCGGGGGGATGCCGCCCGCTTTGAGGACGACGTAATTGCCCTTCGCCAGGGCGAAAAAGGCTCGCGAATCAATCTCGACGCCGCTATCGAAGGCGGTATCGGTTTTAATGGCGATACTGTGGTCGCCACAGCCATCTCCAAAACCAAAGCTTAGGTTAGGGGCACAACAGACCACGGACAGGACCAGGGTGAAAGCGACGCGGTTCATCGGTTCCTCGAGGGTTCGGGGTTGGAGTTGCTCTTTACATGTACCTATACGGATAAAGTTACCGGAAGCTTCAACGTCCATTGGGTTTTGCTGGGGTTTTGATTATCAAAAGTTAAATCAACGCTTTGCGCCGGGACTTAGGCTGAGTTTGGGGGGGGAGGAAATGTGAGCCGCGATGGATTCGAACCATCGACCCCATCCTTAAAAGGGATGTGCTCTACCAACTGAGCTAGCGGCCCTCAAACAAGTTCCCGACCATAGCCAAAGGTCTTAGGAACCGCAACAAAAACGAGTGGTTTTAGGCCAGGATGATTCGGGCGTACTTACGTTTGCCGCACTGAATCACGAATGATGGCGCTGGAACGTAGTTTTCCTCCGTATGCGGCTTCTCGTCGATTTTTACCGCCCCCTGCGCGACCATGCGTTTGCCCTCGCTGGTGCTGGTGCAGAACTTCAGCTCCACCAAGAGTTTCGGCAGCCAGAAGGAATCCGCTTTCGGAATAGTTACTTCCGGCAAGTCGGTCGGCAGCTCTTTGCGGGAGATGACCCGTTCGAAATGTTCGTGCGCGCCTTCCGAAGCGGTCTTCGAATGGAAGCGTTCCACGATTTCGCGCGCGAGTGCAGCTTTCACCGCCTTGGGGTTTTGTCCGCCTTTGAGACCTTCGAACACCTGATCGATCTCGGCATTCGAGCGGGCGCTGAGCAGATCGAAATACTTTCGCATCATGTTGTCGGGCAGGCTCATCAACTTGCCGTACATGTCTTCGGGCCTGTCTTCCACGCCGACGTAGTTGTCCAACGACTTGCTCATCTTTTGCACACCGTCCAAGCCTTCGAGCAGCGGCATGGTGATGCAGACCTGTGCTTCGAGACCGTAGTCGCGCATCAGCTCACGTCCGAGGAGGAGGTTGAACTTCTGATCGCGACCACCCATCTCGACGTCGGCCTTCATCGCCACGGAATCGTAGGCTTGTAGTAACGGGTACAAAAATTCGTGAATACTGATGGGCTGCTGCTCGGTGTAGCGCTTTTTGAAATCGTCGCGCTCTAGCATTCGGGCCACGTTGGACTTCGCCGCCAGGCGGACGAAATCGTAAGAGCTGAGCGGCTCGAGCCACTCGCTGTTGAGCTGTACGATCGTAGAGTTGGCGTCCAGCACCTTGAAGACCTGCTTCTTATAGGTCTCGGCATTTCGGGCCACGTCTTCCTTGGTGAGCTGCGGGCGCGTCTTCGATTTGCCCGACGGATCGCCGACCATGCCGGTGAAGTCGCCAATGAGGAAAACGCAGCGGTGGCCGAAGCTTTGGAACTGCCGCATCTTCTGCAACACGACCGTATGGCCCAGGTGCAGATCAGGCGCGGTGGGATCGAAGCCAGCTTTGATGGTAAGCGGCTGATTCTTGGCGACCGCGCGTTTTAGCTTTTCGAGCAAATCCTTTTCGTTCAAGATTTCGTCGGTACCACGCTTGAGCTCTTTTAGTTGGTCCTCGGCCGATACGTTCACTCTAAATCTCCGTCGTTGAGGTGCTCAGTATTTACGGAAAAGCGCAGCCGTTCAATGGACGATGCTTTTCCGTTGTGCTCGATCTTGATGATGATGCAGCCAACCCCGGGGTTGCCCTTGGCGATATGGTAGCCGTGCGATCTCCGGGTCAGAAATTTTTTGATGACGGGCTCGGGCTCTAAACCGATGACCGAGTCGAAGGCGCCGCTCATTCCCACGTCGGAAATGTAGGCGGTGCCGCCCGGCAGAATCCGCTCGTCGGCGGTCTGCACGTGCGAGTGCGTTCCCCAGACCGCGGACACGCGGCCGTTTAAATGCCAGCCCATTGCGTACTTCTCGCTGGTGGCGTCGGCGTGCATATCGACCAGGATGGGCGTGTGCTTGGGCGCGTCCTTCAAAATCTCATCCGCCTTGGCGAATGGGCAATCCGTGTCGTCCATGAATACGCGGCCCATCAGATTGATCAGCATCAGCGACTTGCCGCCGTTGTGGATCATGCTGAAGCCACGGCCCGGGCACTTCATATCGGGGGGAGACGGTAAATTCGCGGGGCGAAGCAGCCGTTCCTCCTGATCGATGAAGTTCAAGATGTCCTTGTTGTCCCACACGTGGTTGCCGGTGGTCAGGGCATGAAAGCCCATTCCCCGCATCTCGTTGTAGACCTTGCGGTTAACGCCACGGCCACCCGCCAAGTTTTCCGCATTCCCGATGATGAAATCAGGCTGGTAAGTCGCCTGAAGGTCGGGGAGGGCCGCTTGCACGGCCTTTCTGCCAGGTTTTCCGAAAATATCGCCAAAGACCAAAACGGTGATCATTGGACTACTCGCTTCTAGCTTCGTACGGCCAATAATCCGGCCTCGGTACAAAGGAGCGCCATCCTAGCATCGAAGGGCTCCTGATCAAGGAGTTCTCTTGAGATTTGTGCCTCGAAACCCACGCCAATGCGCAATCCGGAGAATTTAGCCAGAAATCGGTCGTAAAACCCGGCTCCGCTGCCAATTCGGCCGCCCGATTGGTCGAAGCGGCTTCCGGGAACCAGGGCGATGGCGCTGGGGTACCACTCGTTGACCACGATATTGGTGGTGGGTTCGAGGATGCCGGCGAAACCGGGCGTCAGGTCCTTTTTGGAGTTGATGAGGTAAAACTCCATCGACTTGTCTTTGGGGTTGGCCTTGGGGAACACGCAGCGGTCGGGCCAATGTTCCCAAAGCTCCCACAGGTCGGGTTCCCACGTTAAACCGGCGAAGACGGCAATCTGCTTGGCGTGCTGAACGGTGGGCGAAGCGATCAAGTGCTTTACGATCGCGCGGCTGAGCGACCGACGATGAAAGTCGTTGTACGGGAATTCTTTGCGCCACTTTTCGCGAATGGCCTGCTTGGTGCCGTCTTTCTTCACTGGCTTAGTGTGGCCGGGTCGCGAGCTCTTTTTCCACCTTAGCGAGCAACAGCTTCGCCTTGGTAAGCACGCCCGATTTGTACTCGGTGCCGCGCCGGGTGGATTTCACCATCTGGCTCGCGAAGTCGAAGGCCGCCAGCATCGTGGCGCGGGTCGCGTCGAGTTTGGGATTCTTCTTCAGGATGATCTCCACCCGCTTCTTGACGAGGTGGCTCACCTCTTCGAGGTGCTCCAGAGTTTCATCACTTTTGAGTACGTAAGACAGGCCGGCAATGTTGATGTCGATCTTAGGCATGGGGTAATTTTACGACAAAAAGGGGGATGTGTCAGTCCGGACGGTTTAGGTTGCCGATGTAGACCTGGCCGTTTGTACCGGCCAGCGCGAATAGGCTTCCGTCCGCGGCGAAGGTCAGGTTTTCGAGCTTGCCGGACGCAAGACGGCGTTCACCAAGCTTGGCTCCAGTTTTCATGTCGTACCAAAGCATTCGCGTAGTTTCACCAACGTGGAATAGCACCGCCACTTTGTTTTCGAGCGGGTGCGCCACCGCTTCCTTTATATTCAAGGGAATGCCGCGGCTATCCTTGGGTAGATCGAGAATGATCGGACCGGGCGTTACTTTCCCACTTCCGCGGGGATCGGGGCCGAATACCAGTTCCGCCTTGTCCGAACCTTGCTGATAGCCCATGACGCTTTTGCCGTCGGGGGCCCACGTCACGAATTGCATCTCGCCGTGACGGAAGTTCCACTTCACGGGCGGCTGGGTGGCTCCCTGGGCGTCGAACTCGATGGTGAAAAGGCCCGGCCCCGGCGCGTTCGGCCCTGGCACGAGATTATTTTTGAGCACCCACAATGATTCTTGATGCGGCACTACTCCCCAATCACTCACATTTGTCGCGTTGAGCGGCAGATTGGGTTTGATAGGTGTGCGGGTTCCCGCTGTCAGATCGTAAATATGGAAGGCGACGTCGCCAGAACTGGGGTCGAGGTTGAAGCTCACGACTCGTTTTCCGTCGTGGTGCAGATGCATACGGTGGACCGAAATTCCCGCTTCGTCTCCGATCGTTACGTCCTTTCTCCAGTCGAGGCGGCCTTTGTCGAGCAAGGGGGTGTGAACGATCGAGGCCCCTTTGCCGGGAAACATAAGGCTGTGGCCATCGGGAGCGAAGATCGCCCTCCTATTGTTAGTGATGTCGAAGCCCTCGGTTTTGGTGCGGGTCGCGATGTCGTAAATAAATATCCGCGAATGGGCCTGCATCCGGACCTGGGTCAGAATGCGTTTTCCGTCGCGGCTCAGCACGTAGTCATATCCTGCCGGCATCTCAATGGAGTAGTCGGGCCAGAGCTCTTCCTCTTCCACTTTAATTTTTTGGGCGTTCTCGTTTTGACGATTGGTGCGATTGCGTAAGTCGGCGGCAATTTGTTGGCGTAATGCCGGGGTGTCCCAGCCCCGCCTCGCAATCATCTCTTGCAGCTCTTTTAGGTGCTTGCGGACGGAATCCACGTCCGTTTCTTTTTGGTCCGGCACCGCAAACGGATCCGCCGACTCCGCCATGGCGCTCAACGTCGCGGGGGCGAGCCGGCCCCCGAGCTTGTCGATCAAATCCCGGTGCGTATCGCGGATGAGCGTCTCCGGATCCGACGGGTCTCCGAGGAACGCCAACCCACGACAATCCCAAAAGCTAACCAGCGAAGCCATCGCCGGCGCAGCCAGCAGGAGCAAGAGTAATAGGGGACGGCGCATGACCGTCATTCTACCAGGACGGTTCAGCCGGCGGCTTGGTCGATGGCCCCGAACGGCGTTTGGTCCCCCGAAAGGGGTCAACCCCCTTTTGGGGCGTTTCAACCCCGTAGCGAGCTTTTAGAAGAAGGAGCGCACGACGGTCCGTTTTACTTTTTGTGAACTGAAAGGTGGAGCGTCTGAGAGCTTTTCGTAAAAGATCTTCCAGTTCCTTGGGCGTGGGCATGTTCAACCATTTCAGCCTCTCGGGTTTCAATTGTGGAACATGATTCCAAAACCTCGGGTCGCTTTCGTTCAGGCAAAATTTAAAGTCTGTCCGAGTCAAAGTGCCGTAAGGATAGTCTTCGACTCGTGCACATAGGCCCGCTCGCACCGGGTTTCGATAAATATATTTTAGTACGTAGGCGAACGAAATGGCCGATGCGACCAATGTGGGCTTGTACCGAGTTCCAAAAACATGGTTTGTGCGACCGGAATTCGTAGCTATTTTTACCGACGACGTGGAAACAAAATGGGCCATGAATCGATCGAGGTTTTTCTCCGGCGTCGAAACCAATAAATGAAAGTGATTCGACATCAAAACGAAAGCGTGCAGTTCAACATGGTACTTCGTTAATGATTTATCGAGCTTGTCCGTAAGAATGTTCCAGATTTGCAAAGCGGACAGCGGAAAATTCTCACGGTTATTAGCCCGAACACTAACGTGGTAGGCATGCTTGTCGGTACGATATAGACGAACGCGTGGCATACTGGCGGCTTATTCACTTATGGTGCCAGCTCTCTAAACGCGCCCTCCGAAGGATCTCCCCAAAAGGGGGTTGGCCCCTTTTGGGGAAAGACGTCGTGACTAGCTCGCTACGTTCTCGATCGCGCCGAAGAGCGATTTTCCGTCCTTTAGGACCTCGATCTCCACGCGGTCGCCCTTTTTGAGCCACGGCGTAGTTGGTTTACCGCCATCGAGCACTTCCTGGAAGCGCCGTTCGGTCAGACAGGCGAACCCGCGGGCCTTGTCCTCATTAGAAATGGTGCCTGTGCCGACGATGGTTCCCGCGGCTAGCGGACGGGTGCGGTTGGCGTGCGCGATCAGCTGGCCGAAGGTGAAGTTCATCTCGGTGCCGCTCGGGTTTCCGAACCATTGGCCGTTCAGTTTCACGTTCATGTCGAGGTGAACGCGTTCGTTTTTCCACGCCGCGCCTAGCTCGTCCGGCGTGATGACGATCGGAGCGTAAACGTTATTGGGCTTGGACTGTAGGAAGCCAAACTTGGTTTCCAGTTCCGTTTTTACGATCTCGCGGTAGGTGATGTCGTTGAATAAAGTGAACAGCGCGACGTACTCGCAAGCTTTCTCCGCGGGCACCCCCTTGGGCGTGTCCATCATGATCACCGCGAATTCACCTTCGAAGTCTCCTCCGTACGCGGGGTCCATCAGATCGATCTTGTCGTTCCATTTCAGATTGCAGTCGGAACTGCCCTGGTACATCAGCGGGGTTTTGCGGGCCGACTCCGGCATCTCGTCGCCACGGGCGCGGCGGGCGCGGATGACGTGGGAGAGAAAAGCGCTACTGTCGTAAAAGCCCGGAGCGTGCGGCAACGGAGCTAGGCAGTCTTCCAATTTCAAGGCGAAGGCACCCGGCGCCTGGCCGTGCTTGCTCTCTAACGTTTCAAAGATTTCTTTAAGCCGCGGAGCGGTCTCTTTCCACGATTCCAGCGCCTGCAGCAGCGTCGGGGCGACGGCCGCCGCCTTGACCGCGAACTGGTGATCGCGACTCACGACGATGAGTTCGCCGTGACGATTTTTGGGGTTTGTAGATCTTAGCGTGGCTAACTTCATGGTGAGAGTTCCTCCGTCAAAAATTCGACATTTCAGGTTGGGGTGTCATATCCCGAGCTCGTCGCTTAAATATTGGTCCGGTTCGTCGGCACTGCAGCTACCGAACGTGCCCGCATGGATTCGCCGGGCCGTCTCGACGTCCTCGTTGGACAGCTCGTGCTTTTTCCAGGCAAAAGCGGTTTCCGTAAACTTAAAATTCTTGGGGTTCTCATCCGTGAGGCAACTCTGAATTTCGTTTATGGAGAAATCGTTGGCGCCCAATGCCTGCGACAGGGTCAGTGCGGCGAAGAGATTCACGAAACCATAACCGCCCTTTTGAGTGACCGCGTGGTGCAACCCTTGCGTCGCCTTAAAGCGAAGGTGGTTCGACGTCACGCCGTAGATCGCGGTGGCGAGCTGCTCGGGCGTGGGTACGTAAGTGCCGCCGGTGCGGAATTTCAATCCGGTGCGGTGCGCGGGCGACTCTTCGCTCTCCAGCCATTCCGTCAGAGTCTGCGCAGTTTGCTCCAGGTGCTTCAGCGTGAGGCCATCCCAGGCGACCTCCCAAAAGGAATCGACGCGCCCGCTGCGCAATCTCAGAAAACGATCCAGCACTTGCGGCAACGCCTGTCGGAGCATGTCGGCATCCGCTAGTAACGGGCCCGGAACTTTTCCTTCGTACAGGACGATGCCGGCGCGCACGCTGGAATCCCAGTGCTTCTCGTTGAAGTGATCGATCTCGCGCAAATCCCACTCCACGGTTTTCAACCAACCGCCGAGATCGTCGGACTCCGGGCTTCGGCCGAGGGCCGAAATCAACCACGTGCCACCCTTCACGCCCCAGCTTTGCAGCTGCGCGGTGGTCAACGGGGTGAGGTCCTTCAGGGCAAATACCAACCGGCGGGTCAACCAGTGGTGGTTCGCCGTACGAAAAAACTCATTCACCTTTTTCCAAGCCATTTCGACCGAGAGGGCGGCCGGGGGAAAGGTTCCCGCAAAATCGATGATACCGCCGAGCAGGCTCACGGCGGATTGCGGACAGGGGTGGTGGCGGACCGACATAAGTGAGGCAAAGGTAGCCTAGCGGGCGAAGTTAGGGAAATCGATTCTCAGCGAGGTCTTTGAACCGATTGAGTTTGGGAAGGGCGGGAAAGAGTTTTGGCCATAGTAATGCCACGAGACACGTGCCGATGCCGCCGACGAGCACCGCGGGCACGGCTCCGAACCAGGCAGCGGTTAGGCCGGATTCAAATTCTCCCAGCTGGTTCGACGTCACGACGAATGCTTGGTTCACCGCGCTTACGCGACCGCGTAAACCCTGCGGTGTGGCGATCTGCACCAGCGATTGCCGAAGTACGACACTGACGTTATCCGTCGCCCCGACCAAAAACAGAGTGACGAGCGACAACCAGAACGTGGTGGAGATTCCGAAGACGATGGTGGCTAGGCCGAAGGCCGCTACCGAGACTAGCAGTTTGCGTCCTATTTGCGTTTGAACGGGATGGCGGCTGAGCCAGACCGCCATGAAGAACGCGCCAACACCCGGCGCGCTTCGCAATAGCCCCAAGCCGAATGGGCCCACGTGCAAAATGTCTTTCGCAAAAACGGGCAACAACGCCACCGCCCCGCCGAGTAGCACTGCGACCATGTCGAGCGAGACCGCGCCCAAGATGACGCGGTTGCCAACGACGTAACCTACCCCCTCTTTGAAACTCGCCCAAGAAATCGCCACGCGTTTCGCGAGATTAGCCGTGCGTGGTTTCATCATCAGGACGAACCCGGCGGCCACCAAAGATCCGCATGCGCAGACGAGGAACACTTTATCGGCGCGGCCGAATAATCCGTAGAGCAATCCGCCCAGGCCGGGGCCCGCTAACTTCGAAATCTGTTTTACGGATGAGTTCCACGCGACGCCGCGGGTGAGGTTGTGGGGCTCGACCAGATCGGGCAGAAACGACGCCGCCGCTGGGGCCTCCAGCGATCGGGCGACGGCGACTAGGCCGATGGTCAGCAGAAACGTCGCTTTAGAAAATGGTTGGCCCGCTAACCACCACAAAAATAGGGCGGCGAACGCCATCAGCAGATTTGCCGCGACCATCAGGTTGCGCCGATCGTGACGATCCGCCAGCTGACCAGAGAGGAAGGTCATGCAAAACGCGGGCACGAACTGGCATAACCCGACCCAGCCCAAATCCATAGGGTTGTGGGTCTGGTCGTAGATGAACCAGCCGTTGGCGACGGACAGCATGTTGAAGACCAGGATCGACGTGAACACACCGCCCTGGAACAACCGGAAGTCTCTCATGGCTTCGATCTTACGCGGGGGTTAATGAAACGTCGTCGGATAAGCTTCCGTCGCCCGTTTCATCAGGTAACCGCGCGCGCGGGGACTCAAGTCCTTGGTCAATATGTCCAGTACTCGGAGCGGTTGAGGAAACGCCGCGGCGGCGTCACCGTGTTCGAGGCGCATACCTTGTACGACTCGTTCCCGAATCTCTTCGGCGCCGAGGCCCGCTAAGCTTTTTTGCAGCTCGGGCGAGATGAATTCTAGCGTGCCGAGCGAGGTCAGCATCGCCAACTGCGGCGACACCAGTTTGTCGCTCAGGATCTTGAGGAAGCTCCTCATCATCTCGAAGGGATCCTTGGGTTCGTCCGCGTTTTTCACCAGTTCGCTGAATTTGCTCTGAATGGAATCCGGTAGCTCGGAATATCCGCACTTAGCGTAGCTGCGGAGGATCCGAATCGATTTCATCGGCGGCTCCACGGTGAGCGATAGCCAGTTCAGAATCTCGGGCTTTTTCTCCAACCAGGCCAGGTAGCCTTCGTACTGGTCGACGATCACGCCTTCTTCGGCCAGCTTCCAGTAGGGTATCTTGCCGAGTACGTTTTGCGCAAAGCCCGCCAACGAATGGCCGTCCGTAAGCGGGATCATGATCTTATCTACGTTCATGATGCCGTTCAGCTCGAGGTCTTTTACTTCGTGAAAGATCGAGAGACTGAGTATCGGATGAATATCGTGCACGAGGTGAATTCCGTAGCCGGCCTTGTAGCCCAGCTGCTGATTCGCCGCGTTACCCGGAGGCAGGTGCGGGTTCACCCGCGACTTTGGGCGGATTTTTCGCCGTTCGAAGCGCGCGATACCAGCCTTTTCGATGGCGTCGGCAAGGCGCCAAGCGGTGGCCTCTTCTTCGCGTCGTCCGGCGACGAAGAACAAGTCGAGATCCCGCATCTTGAGCGGCTTCTTAAAGTAGATGTGGTCCAGGATGGTGCGCGAGCTGCCGCCCGCAATCCACACCGTCCCGTAGCCGAACTCTTTTTTCACCAATTTCTGTATGCGACCGATCCACTCGGAGAGAGCAATCAGCTCGGTGGTCGGACGGTAAGAAGGTTTCGTTTCACAGGTTTTGAAAAACCAGGGGCCATTCAGAAAAACCGTATCCTGAGTGGGTACTCGCGGAGCACCGGCTCCGGTCGAGGTTTGTAGATCCAACATTCGGACTCCTCTTATTTAGTGGGGGTGCCTAGAGCAACGTCCGTGCCACGTATTGAGCCTAATGAGGGGTCAAAATTGGTGCCAAAACGGGGTGAAATCCCAGAATGAATTCGGCACGGCACCAGATCGACTCAGCCGTGCGGCGGAGGGATTGGCTCAGTTCGTCCACTGATAAGTCGTTCGACAAGTTTTGCTTTAGAGATCGGCTTGGTGAGGATGCCGTCGCAACCTGATTCGAAACACTTATCGTGTTCCTCGCGTTGAGTGTGCGCGGTCAGCGCGAGAATAGTTTTCTTAAATCCCAGACGGCGAATTACGCGGGTAGCCTCGTGACCATCCATCTCCGGCATCTGGACATCCATTAAAATGAGATCAAAATCGTTCTTCTTCACCGCGTCGATCGCTTGGCCTCCATTCTCGGCGTACGCCACTATGACGCCCGTGTCGCGGAGGTAGAAATCGATTAGCGTCAAATTGTCGGTTGAATCATCCACGACCAGGATTTTCATTCCGTTCAAAACACTATCGGTGGAATCCGCTGGCTTTTTCATTGCGCTAGGAATTTTGCCTATCCTTTTCGCCCCGTCATTCTCTTCTTCCCCATCCAACATGAAATCGATTCGGAAAACGGTACCCTTGTTCGGTTCGGACTCGACTAACTTTAAATCCCCGCCGGAAGCGCGGGCGATTTCTCTCGAAATTAACAGCCCCAGACCAGAGCCGCCAAACTTGCGCCGGGTCGACGAATCGGCTTGGAAAAAAGGATGAAAAAGTCTTCCGCGCTGTTCGGTCGTCATGCCGATGCCGTTGTCTTTGACGATGGCGATTAAACGGCGGCGGCCATTTGAGTCAAATGCATCGCGTTCGACCCTTACGTCTATCCTAACTGAGCCGCCGGGGCTGAACTTAATGGCGTTGCCGATCATGTTGAGCAGGATTTGTTTGAGCCTAACCCCGTCGAAGAGGAATCTTTCCGGTTTGAAGGGGCTAATGTGGAAATTTAGCTTCACGCCATTTTCGCGGGCGCGAAACGTCATCGTGGCGTCGATGTCCGCCAGCAGTTTGGCTAGATTGACGGGTTCCCGTTCCAGTTCGAGGCAGTTCTCCTCGATTTTCGACAGGTCTAGAATATCGTCAATGAGCTTTAATAGCAGCGAGCCGTTACGTCGTACGGCCGAACTGCACTCATCCATCTTTTGCGGGCTAAGGCCGCCTTGGGCGATCAGATCCGAAAAGCCCATTACGGCCGTCAGGGGAGTTCGTATCTCGTGGGACATATTCGCTAAAAACTGACTTTTGGCAAAATGCGCCGCCTGGGCTTCCAGGCGCAACCTTTTCAGATCGACCACATTGTCGAACTTCCACGTCATGCCAAGGCCCTCCCCGCGGGGCTGAATCGTGACGCCGGATTTAGGTTAGGTTGGTGGAGGTGAGGGGGATCGAACCCCTGACATCTAGCTTGCAAAGCTAGCGCTCTCCCAGCTGAGCTACACCCCCGAATGAATGAGCTACCGGTTTTACACGAGGGGGACGCGCTGAGCAACCTTCGCCAACTTTTACAAAAGACCATCGGATCCCTTTCTTCTTCCCAGGCCTACAACCTGCAATAGTTCGGCCCATACGATGGAAGAAATTAGGGAAGGCGTTCTGTGGGCTTTACGTCGATAAAATGCCAAAACGCGAATCGCGCGGGGTTCGTGTTTGATCCACTTCCGTTGCTTTTTCACTCCACCCCCTGTCACGTTTGGGTGACAGCGTTAAGGGTGAGATGTGGCGCGGGGGCGGCTTGAGCGATCCCCCACGCCCTTTAGACGATTAGGGCTTGCGATCCCCCGGCGTTATCAGTGCTTGGTACTTTGCTTCGTCGATGCGAACGAGCGTGCGCATCGTTTTGCTGTCCGAGGGGTCTAAAAACTTAAACGTAGCGTCATCGAGACGCTCAACGCTCACGCGCTTTTCCTCGCAGCCGGCGACCGCTTCGAACACGATGAGGTGCTTCTCGGTACGGTAGGGACGCGGCCCGGCGGTGCAGCGGGACAAGAGCGCGAAAACCGCGCGGCCCTTAAGTGTATCCGTCGGTGAAAACGCGGCTTTACTATCCTTGAAGGTCAGGACCATCGATTCGTTTTCTAGGGCTTTTTCAACGGTGCCGCCGTTTTCGGATTTCACCATCAGCCAATGGCCAGGAAGGTTAATATCGTTGGCCACCTGGTTGGCCTTATCCTTTATCGCTCCGCATCCCGTCATCAGGGCCGCCGAACACAAAAATGCAAATCCAGTTAGCTTGAGCTTCATGTCACACTCCAAAATTGGCGAAGAGTTGCGAAGTCGTACCATTACGTCGCCGCGCTCATCCGCTGATGCTGGAGTGAATTTGCAATCGGTATGCCCAATTTTTCTTATTACGGATCTTTGCGGAACTCTTCCCACTCAACGCCGTACTTCGACATGAGACGGTACACATCGGCGCGGTAACGGCCGGAAATACGCGATAGCTCCGAGATGTTGCCCTTGGTGATCTCCAGCAGGTGCTGCAGATAGGTCTTTTCGAAGTTCTTCTTCGCTTCGGACAACGGCGTCATCCAGATTGCGTTGTCGTGCACGTCACCCTTTAGTTGCATGCCCGAGTTGGGTTCCGAAAGCGGGCGGTCCAGCATAACGTCGAGCGACAGCGTGTTGTCTTCCGACAGCACTACGCCACGTTCTATGGCGTTTTGCAGCTCTCGGATATTTCCGGGCCAGTCGTGGGCAACGAGGCGCGCTTCTAGCTCGTTCGAGGGCGGCTGCACGCTTTTTGCGAAACGCTTGTTGAAGCGGTCTAAGAAAAAACGCAGCAGGAGCGGAATGTCTTCCCTGCGTTCACGCAACGGCGGCAGCATGATCTGCAGGACGTTCAAACGATAATAGAGATCGGTGCGGAAGTTACCGGCCTTCACTTCGTCGGCCAGGTTTTTATTGGTGGCCGCGACCACTCGCGTATTTACCTTGATGCTAGAGCTGCTACCAACGGGCATCACTTCGCGCTCTTGCAGAACGCGCAGCAATTTTACCTGCAGGTTCAACGGCATTTCACCGATTTCATCTAGGAAAAGCGTGCCGCCGTCGCATACTTCGAACAAACCCTTACGGTCGGTTTTAGCGTCGGTAAACGCGCCACGCTTGTGACCAAATAGTTCGGACTCGAGCAGGTTTGCCGCGATCGCACCGCAGTTGACGGCTTCGAAACGTTCACTGGCCCGGGTGGAACTCTGGTGGATCGCGCGGGCGACTAACTCCTTACCGGTTCCCGATTCGCCGTTGATTAGCACGGTGGAGTCGACGTCTTTCACTTGGTGAATGCGATCGAACACCTGCTGAATAGAGGGGCTAACTCCAATAATTCCCAGCGATTCGCCGCCGATTTCCTTGCGCTTCGTTTGGTTCTGAGTCGTGCCCAGCTTTTCGAGTAACGCTTTCACTAATTCTTTGGGATCCTTCGACTTGGCGATGAAGCTCGAGGCGCCTTTTTCCAAAGCGTCTACCGCAAGCTCCACGGTACCGTTCGAGGACATCATGATTACCTTGGTGTAAGGCGAAGCGTGGATGAGGTACGGCAGGGCTTCCACTCCGCTTTCATTGTCCAGGAACAAATCCAGCAGGATGAAATCGAAGGCGCGCTCGTTCGTCCGCTGACGAAGTTCGGTCAAGTTCTTGGCGGTAGTCACACGGAAGCCGGCCTCGTCAAGGTTGGCCTCGAGCAGTTCGAGCATGATCGGGTCATCATCCACAACCAGCACTTGTCCTCGGTACTTTGAAATCTCCGTCATCTTCACATCCTCAAATCGAGTCCAAGCGATTGAACTCGGTTTCACTCAAACGCACTAGGGCATGGACATTTTCGACCTGGGCGACCAGATTCTCCATCGTCGGAGTCTCCGTACCGCGCAGCTCATCTTCAAAGTTCGAGAGGGCATTCATTACCCCGAGAAAGCCACAATTTCCAGCGGTTCCACGAAATTTATGGGCGATTTCGGCCGCCCGTTTCCAGTCTCCGATTTCGCACGCTTTTCTCAGGGCGTTCACTTCTTGCGGCATCGTACGCAAGAATTTTTCCATAATCGAGCGAATCCGCGGAGGCGTGCTGGCGAGCTGTTCCCTATCCAGGATCTGCAGCGGGGCGGAAAGATTCCTCTGATCTCGAGGGGTTAGTTTCGCCACCGTCTCCACCAAGTCAGTGGCATCTACGGGCTTAGGCAGGTGAAGATCGAACCCAGCCTGGCGTGATTTTAGGCTGTCATCTACCGACGCGCGGGCGGTCAGGGCGACCACCTGGCCGGTGTACCCGCTGGCGCGTAACGCCGCCACGGCTTCGTAGCCGTCCATCTTGGGCATTTGAATGTCCATCAGGATTACGTTGAACCTTTCCTGAATCGCCCGATCAACGCCTTCCTGTCCGTCGGCCGCCGTAGCGACCATAGCTCCGGCCTTTTCGAGGTAGGAGGTGAAGAGTTCCCGGTTCTCGTCGCTATCTTCTACGACCAG
>JAYUBV010000266.1:0-6279 GCA_043740655.1 Pseudomonadota bacterium
GTGCTGGTTAACGTCTGCTCGAGCAAAGAGCTCAAAGACAATCAGGATTTCTTCCCGCTAACGGTAGATTTTCAAGAGAAGTATTACGCTGCGGGACGCTTCCCCGGCGGATTCTTCAAACGTGAAGCGAAGCCTTCCGATCGCGCGACGCTTTCGGCCCGTCTCATCGACCGGCCGTCCCGTCCGTTGTTCCCGGAAGACTTCCTGTGCGACACCTTCATCACCGCGACGGTGTTGTCGGTCGATGGCGTCAACGAGGCGGACATCGCCGCGAGCATCGGCGCTAGCGCCGCTCTTCACATGTCGGACATTCCGTGGGGCGGACCTTTCGCCTCCTGCCGCATCGGCCATATCGATGGACAGTTCGTCGTCAACCCCCCTCCGGCTGACTTTGAAAAAAGTCGGATGGAAGTTTTGATTTCCGCTCTGAAAACGGGCGTGGTCATGGTGGAAGGCGCCGCGAAGGAAGTGTCCGAAGCCGAAATGGTCGAGGCGCTCGAATTTGCCCACAAGAGTATGATGCCGATTCTCGAGCTTCAAGAGGAGCTGCGTAAGAAGGTCGGCAAAGCGAAACGTGAATATCCGAAGCCGGTTAAGAACGAAGCCCTCAAAAAAGAGATGCGTACCGCTCTGACCCCGGACTTCAAAAAAGCGTTTGCGATCAAACAGAAGCTGGAGCGTTACAACGCCCTAGCCGAAGTGAAGACCAAGGCGAAAGAGAAGTTCGCTAAAAAGGACGCGGCCACCAAAGAAGACAGCGCCCACAACAAGCTAGTCTCGACGTACCTGGAAGAATTGAAAGCCAGTTATGCACGCGACCTTACGTTGAACAGCGGCCACCGTATTGACGGTCGTGACTACAAAGACATTCGTCCCATCACCTGCGAAATTGGCCTTTTGCCCCGCGTACACGGCTCCGCCTTGTTCACGCGCGGTGAGACTCAAGTACTAGGTGCGGTGACTTTGGGTACTTCGGATGACGAGCAGAAGATCGATTCGATCAATGGCATCTACCAGAAGACCTTCCTGCTCCATTACAACTTCCCGCCTTACTCGGTGGGTGAGGCCCGTCCGTTGCGTCCCCCGGGACGTCGCGAAGTGGGTCACGGTGTACTGGCCGAAAGAGCGTTGTCCTACGTGATCCCTTCGAAAGAAGTGTTCCCGTATTCCATCCGGCTCGTGTCGGAAGTTTTGGAGTCCAACGGATCTTCGTCGATGGCCACCGTGTGTAGCGGCTCCATGGCGCTGATGCAGGCGGGAGTTCCGATTTCTAAGGCGGTTGCCGGCGTGGCAATGGGCTTAATCAAGGAAGAGGAAAAGTACCGCGTGTTGTCGGACATCCTGGGTGACGAAGATCACTTGGGGGACATGGACTTCAAGGTTTGCGGAACCAAGGACGGCATCACTGCCTTCCAGATGGATCTGAAAATCGGCGGCGTTTCTCGCGCCATTATGACCGAAGCGTTGGACCAGGCCCGTGAAGGCCGGTTGCACATTTTGGGTAAGATGAATGAGGCGATTGCCGAACCCGCGAAAGATTTCTCGCAGTATGCCCCGCGCATCTTTACCATTAAGGTACGCCCGGAAAAAGTACGCGAAGTTATCGGCAGCGGCGGCAAAGTGGTCCGCGGCATTATCGAGAAGACGGGCGTGAAGATCGACATCGAAGACGATGGAACGATTCACATCGCGTCGGTCGATCAGGCAGCGGCTGCGGCAGCCATCAAGATGATCGAAAATATCGTCGAAGAGGCCGAGCCGGGTCGCATTTATGAAGGACGCGTTAGCCGCATTGCGGAGTTTGGCGCCTTCATCGAAATTATGCCGGGTACGGATGGCCTTTGCCACATCTCCGAGCTGGACCACCACCGGGTGCGCCGCGTGGAAGATGTAGTGAAAGAGGGCGACGTCCTCCAGGTGAAGTGTTTGGAAGTCGACCCGACCGGAAAGATTCGTCTTTCCCGCAAAGCGTTGATTCCGCGTCCTGAAGGGATGCCGGAAAGTAGCGGCGGTGGAGACCGTGGACCGCGTGGTGGCGGCGACCGTGATCGCGGACGCGATCGGGATCGTGGCGGGCGTGGTGGCGGTGACCGGGATCGTGGAGATCGCGATCGCGGTGTAACTTCAGGCCCCGACCGGGGTCCATCTCCGGCGACCGACCGGGGTCCATCTCCGGCGACCGACCGCCCGGCGCGTACCGAAGGTGCCCCGGCTGAATCGTCTCCGACCCCTGAGAAAGAAATTGACCCTGCCGGTTCGAAGGCTGTCGAATCGGCTCCGCGTACATCGGAAACGGGTGACGTACAGCCGTCCTTAGCGTCTTCGGAACGTCGCCCTGCGCGCCGTCCGGAATTCTCGCCGGGCTCCTCTCGCCCGGCCGAAGATGACGATGCGGGTGGCCCCGGCAACGAGCGCCATTCTGGAGATCGTGATCGCGGACCTCGTGGTGGCGGTGACCGGGATCGTGGCGCAGACCGTGGCCCTCGTGGCGGTGGTGATCGCGACCAGGGTGCGGGATCTAACTCGGCTGACCGACCATCTCGTGTGGCCGACCGGGGTCCGTCTCCGGCGACCGACCGTGGTGCGGACCGTGACCGGTCAAGCTCCTCGAGTGATCGCCCGGCGTCTAGCTCGGGTGACCGGGGTGAAGATTATGGAAACCGTCGTCCGGCCTCGGACTCGGGTCACGCTCGGGTCGCCGACGACGGCGGACGTGGCGGTGAAGATCGGGATCGTGGCGGGCGTAGCGCCGGCGGCGATCGTGGACCCCGCGGTGGCGGAGATCGAGACCGCGGTGGACGTAGCGGTGGTGGTGGCGGCGATCGTGGACCTCGTCCTAGCGGAGATCGCGGTGGACGTAGCAGCGGTGGCGGCGGAGGGGGACGTGGTCCTTCCCGTAGCACCAGCGGCGGTGGCGACCGGGATCGTGGTGGATACCGCGCTTCGGGCGGCGGCGAAGATCGTGGCAATCGCAGCAGCGGTGGCGGCGATCGCGACCGTGATTCGCAAGGTAACCGTGGCAGCAGCGGTGGTGGCTACGGCGATCGTGACCGCGGTGGAAATGACCGCGGTGGCAGTGATCGTGGAAATGATCGCGGCAGCAGTGATCGCGGAAATGATCGCGGCAGCAGTGATCGCGGAAATGATCGCAGCAGCAGTGATCGCGGAAATGATCGCAGCAGCAGTGATCGTGGAAGTGACCGCGGCAGCCAGGATCGCGGAAATGACCGTGGGACTAATGATCGCAGCAATGAACGCTCTGGTTCGGAACGGTCCAGTTCCAATTCGGATCGCCCTGCCACCGGCGGCGAACGCGGTAATGAACGTCCTCGTGAACGGTCTTTTGATCGTAGCGGTGAGCGCACCGGCGGTGGTGGTGGCGAACGTGGCGGACGCCACTTCGATCGCGATCGTGGCGGTGAAGGTCGCGGCAATGCCGCAGGCGGGCGTACCCCCCAGCGGGATGCGTCGACCAGCGGTGGATCTCGCCCGCGTCGCGATGCTCCGGCCTCCACTTTCGAGGAGCCGGAATTTCAGCCTCGCGACTACCGGGAAGAGCCACTCGGTTATCCGCCTAACGGAGATGACGACGATCGCTAAATCGTAAGTTACGATTAGCGTAATGATCGAATTCCAAAAGAAAGTTCTTAATAACGGACTGACTGTGGTGGCGGAACGCCACCCGTCGGTCCGTTCTCTTTGTGCCGCAGTGTGGGCGAACGTGGGTAGCGGCCTGGACCCCACCGCGCGCCCGGGCATTAGCCATTTCATCGAGCACATGGTCTTCAAGGGCACGAAGAACCGTAGCCCGCTAGAGATTGCGGTGGCCCTGGAGTCCCGCGGCGGTGAGCTTAACGCGTTCACCGATCGCGAGATGACCTGTTTCCACGCCTTCTCCTTAAGCGAAGATCTGCCTCTGGTGATGGACGTGCTGAGCGACCTTTGCCTGTCGCCAACCTTTCCCGAAGATCAGCTCGAAAAAGAACGTCACGTTCTGTTGCAGGAGCTGGCCCAGATCGAAGACAGCCCCGAGGAAATGCTGGGGGATATGTTCTTCGAAATGATCTGGGGCAATCACCCGATGGGGAGACCCATCATCGGAACGCGCCAGTCGATTATGGCTACCAAATCGAAAGACCTATGGGCGCACTACCAGCGCTATTATCGTCCGGAAAATCTTGTGCTGAGCGTGGCGGGGCAATTCAAATTCGACGAGCTTTTCAAAGAGGTGGAGAAACGCTTCAACTCGCCGGCCACCGTTTCGCGCAAAGTCGTGACGAAGCCCAGGGCTTTCAAATTCAGGCCCGAGAAGAGGAAAAAAAAGTTTCAGAGCGATCAGACCCACCTGATGTTGGGGTTCGAAACGGTCGGGTTTAAAGAT
Organism: Pseudomonadota bacterium; assembly: GCA_043740655.1. Lineage (GTDB taxonomy): Bacteria > Bdellovibrionota > FAC87 > UBA2466 > UBA2466 > JBGSST01. The sequence continues at coordinate 4,382 of JAYUBV010000266.1, forward strand.
CCGACCCGCTTCGATGGCCTTATCTTAAGCTTCTTCCTGGGCGGCGGCATGTCGAGCCAACTCTTCCAAGAGGTGCGCGAGAAGGCGGGGCTGGCCTATTCCATCGACTGCGATTTCATTCCGTTTGCCGAGACCGGCGTGTTCATCATTCACAGCGCCATGCACCACAAGTCGGTGCCGAAGGCGGGAGAAATTTTACGGACGGAGCTACAACGCCTGACTACCGATCCCCTTTCTAAAACCCAGCTCGAAGTGGTGAAGGGGCAGTTGCGCGGAACGATTCTGCTCGGGGCGGACCAGATGGACGTTCGCCAAGAATCGATCGGTCGCAACGAGCTGGTCTTTGGCCGGTACGTCACGGTGGAAGATGTGATCCGCGAAATTGAAGCGGTCACGCCGGAACGCGTGCAGACGTTCGCGAAAAAAACGTTTAAGAATAAAAAAGAGGCCGTGCTCGTGCTCGGCCAGCTGCAAGGAAGTGCGGGCAGCCTTTCGCTCGGTATTTGAAGTAATAAAGGGAACTCATGGAAACGGTTAGCGTAAATTTAAAACTCATTGCCAAAGGGGCCTCCGTGCCCGCTTACCAAACGATGGGAGCCTCGGGCTGCGACGTCTCGTCCTGTTTGGATGCGCCACTGGTAGTGGCGGCTGGACAACGGTGCGCGGTGCCGACGGGGTTGGCCTTTGAAATTCCCGAAGGGTACGAGATTCAGGTGCGTCCGCGCAGCGGATTGGCATTGCGCCAAGGGTTGACCGTATTGAATGCGCCGGGAACCATCGACGCGGATTACCGGGGTGAACTGAAGGTGATCTTGGTCAATTTGGGAACGGAGCCCGTCACGATCAATTCCGGTGACCGAATCGCGCAGCTGGTACTGGCCACGGTACCCAAGATGCAGCTGACGGTCGTCGAAATTTTGGGCGACAGCGTCCGTGGTGCGAATGGATTTGGCAGCACTGGCCGCGAAGCGACGCCAAGTCAGCTCGCCTAATTCCTAGTGAAGTAGATGTCCTTGATCTTGAGCGCCGGAAACCTATTCTGGTAACCACGTAGGATCGTGGTCTTCAGCAGCGATAGCTGCTGCATCCACATGGCGTCGGTTACCTTTACGACCAGCGTTTGGCCCCGAATCCGGATCGCCTCCGAAAAGTGGGCGGTGCTTTCGCCGACCACCTCTTTCCAGGCAAGGATCGCGGCCCCTTCATCCATTTTTCTTAAGACCTGGGGCTTGTCCTTGAAGAGCCCGGTCAGCACGTTTTTAACCGGCTGGAGGCTTAGTTTTTCACGCCACTTTCTTTTACGGTAGGCGATCTCGTGATCGCGGCGGCGCAGCAATAGGAGGCGTTTGGCCTCCTCAAGCCACGATGCGTCGTTAATGCCCTTCGTATCGGGCATTGGCGCCTTGGATTCCTTTTTCGGTTCATCCCCCACGGTAATTAAATTAGCTCCGTTTAGAGGGGGTTGGCTAGTGCCCCGGTTGTGCTTTACTGTACCGCCTTATGGATAGGAACTTAGCTCTCGAATTTGTTCGTGTAACCGAAGCCGCCGCCTTGGCGGTAGGCCGATGGATTGGTCGTGGCGAAGAAAAGCCGGCCGATGCTGCTGCGGTGGAGTCAATGCGAAAAGCGTTCGACTCGATCCGCTTCCATGGGACGATCGTCATCGGGGAGGGGGAACGCGACGAAGCGCCCATGCTCTACATCGGGGAAAAGGTCGGAGCCGGGGACGGGCCGGAAATCGATATTGCGTGCGATCCGCTCGAAGGTACTACCATCACGGCGCTGGGACGTAGCGAAGCGATTTCGGTGATGGCCGCCGCGGAGAAGGGGAACTTTCTCCACGCGCCGGACACCTACATGGACAAAATAGCGGTTGGGCCGAAGGCCAAGGGGCACAT
>JAYUBV010000267.1:0-1846 GCA_043740655.1 Pseudomonadota bacterium
TCCCGACCGCTGCAGGCCGAAGCGACCATGGAGGCGCTCGAACCGTGGGAAACCCCGATTTCCGGATTTTTTATTCGCAGCCACCACGGCGTACCCCTCGTGGATATCGACCGATGGGAGCTTCGCATCGATGGCCTCGTCGATAAACCGATCACCCTCCGTCTGGCCGATTTGAAAAAACTCCCCGCCCATACTCTGCACGCGGTGCTGGAATGTTCCGGAAACGGCCGCGGGTTACAGCAGCCCGCGGTGCCGGGCGTCCCCTGGAAAAAAGGGGCAGTTGGGAACGCCGAATGGACCGGAGTCAAACTCGCCGACGTTTTGAAAAAGGCCGGGGTGAAATCGACCGCCAAATTCCTGCGCATCGAAGGCGCCGATAAGCCAGCCTCCCCTTCGACGCCCGGATTTGTTCGCAGCATTCCGCTGGCGAAGGCGCTAGACAACGATACCCTGCTCGCCTTCTTCATGAACCGTCAGCCCATGCCGGTGTTGCACGGCGGGCCGCTACGGCTAGTGCTACCCAACTGGTACGGACAAAATTGGATCAAGTGGGTGACTCACCTCACTTTGATGGAAGGCGAGGACCCGGGCTTTTACATGGCCAAGGGCTACCGCATGCCCAAGACCCCGGTGAAGCCCGGAGAAAAGTGGGACTCCGCTACCGGAACCTCCGTCGAGAAAATTTTGGTGCAGTCGGTGATAGTTCACCCCGTGGTTGGGCAGCGGCTCGGCGTAGGCGAGCTGTCGGTTAAGGGAAAAGCCTTTTCCGGGCACGGCACCATCACTCAGGTGGAGCTCTCCCACGACGGCGGCTCCAATTGGACCAAGACAACGCTCGAAGCCCCCCACCTCACCGGGGGGTGGCAGGCGTTTGAGTTCACCTTTCCCGTTGAGAAGACGGGACCGCTGACCTTGATGTCCCGGGCCACCGATAGCGCGGGAAATGTCCAGCCGCTCGAGCCCACGTGGAATCCACCAGGGTACCTGCGTAACGCCGTCGACCGAGTCGAAGTCGAGGTGGCCAAACAAACTGTCGTCGTCGAGGAAAACCTGCTCCGCACGCGGTGCCTCACCTGCCACACCCGCGAGCTCATCTCTAGCCAGCGCCTCTCCGCGGAGGCGTGGGGCAAGACCGTGACCAAGATGGAGGGGTTCGGAGTTAAATTCGAAGACGGCGAGAAGGGCCGACTCGTCGGGTACCTCTCCAATAACTGGCCGCTGGAGCAAGCGCCGCAGGACCCGACGCCAACCTCATTTTGGACGGAGGACGCCCAGTTAACTTCTCACCAGTACCCCGCGGGGGTCAGCAAACGCGGCGGTTCGCTCTTCAAACAGAACTGCGCAGTCTGCCACGGCACGAAGGGGGAAGGGGTCACGGCCCCTCGCCTAGTCGGCCGAGACATGGCCCGGTCCTATTTCTTCGCCTTGGTAGCGGGTGGCCGGGCGGATATGCCGGCCTTCAACGACACGCTAAAACGACAGGACGTTGCCGATATCGCAAAATTCTTAGGACTCTAAGCGACTTAGCCCGGCATCAGCTGGTACTGCTTTTTGTAAGCAACCCATTGACGCAACGCCGATTTGAATTCGCGCCGGGCCTGTTTCATCTCGCCCTTCAGGTACTGCACGCGATCGCGAGATCGGGTCTGCACGTCTTTTTTGTATTGCGCGTACTCTTCCTTGAGGTGTTTCCACTTCAGCTGCGCGCTTTCGATCTGCACCTTCACCGCCGCGAGCCGTTCCTCGGGAACGCCCTTAGCCAGTAGCTGCTTCTCGTCGAGCTGCATCTTGGCGCGCAGGATGGTATCCGGCGAGGTCTTCTTCAATTTGTAGGTCCAGCCCACGT
>JAYUBV010000268.1:0-6258 GCA_043740655.1 Pseudomonadota bacterium
TAGCGCTGCAGACAAAAACCAACTATCGCAACTATCACGTCAACCTGTGTCAGCACCACTTGACCTCAATCCATATGAAGATCGACCGTCCGGTTTACTTCCGGAACGGGAAGTTAACGATTGAGCAGCAGCTCGACGCCAAGACCAACCAGCTGCTCACCAACCAGCACTTCGCCAACAAAATCGAAATTGAGTCCTTGCGGCCTTAAAGCGTAGGCGACCAATACAGGAACGGCTGTTCGCGCAGCACGCTCATCCATTGCAGTGAGCGGATGCTTTCTTTTCCGAAAAGGCTAATTAGGATCTCGCTCGACAGATCCAGCTTCTGCATCTTGATCAAACCTCCGTCTTCGAACATATCCAGCAGCCCCGGCGACTCCGCCACCATCGTGACGTCGTAATCGCCCGGCGTGTAGCCCGCTTGGGTTGCCGCATATTCCACCGCACGGGAAATGCCGCCGATCTCATCCACCAGCTGATGTTTGATAGCCTGACGGCCGATCCATACGCGCCCCCTCGCCACCTTCTCCACTTCGGCCGGCGCCAGCTTACGCGACTTAGCGACGTAGCTAGTGAAGCCGTCGTAGTACTGATCCAACCGGCGGCTCAGCACTTTTCTCTCCAGCGCGGACCACGCGCGATCTTCGGAATCAATCGCCGCCAGCGGTCCCCCGCCCAACAGCTCTTTGTTCAGATCGATCTTTTTGAACAAGCCTCCCAAATTGAATTTACCTAGGAAGACGCCGATGGAACCCGTCTGCGTGAGGCTATCGGAGAAGATGCGATCCGCGGGGGCCGAGATCATGTAACCGCCGCTGGCCGCCACATCGCCCATCGAGATGTAAACTGGCTTTTCCTTCTTTGCCCGTTCCACCATCGCCGCGATCTCGTCACTCGGCAGAATCTCTCCGCCGGGACTCGACACCCGCAGCACGATGGCGCCCGTACGCCGATCGCCCATGGCTTTGCGAAATTGGGCTTCGATCGACTCCGGGGTCACTTGCGATCCGCCGCCCACCGACAACATCCGGCTCTTTTTGCGGAGGATGTCGCCGTCGGCCAGAATCACGCTCACGCGCGGAGGTAACGCCATCCGATCGCTCGCCGTCTCAAGCGTTTCAGTCAGGAAGTAACCTTTGCGTAACTGGTGGCCCTCTTTCTGCCAACCGCCAACCTCGTCGATCAAACCCGCGGCCTTCGCCTCTTCGGCGCTAAACAATCCCTGATCTAGGATCGCCTGCCACTTGGTCATGTCAATCTTGCGCGATTTCATCAGCAGGCCTTGAATCTCGGTCTCCGCGGCTTCGATCTGCTCGTGCGTCGCCCGTCGCGACGACTCGGAACTTTCTTTGCGCGTGAACATTTCGGGCGCGGATTTGAATTCACCCTTAGCGAGGAACAACCCTTCGACGCCGATCTTATCCAGCGTACCCTTCACGAAGTACCGCTGTGACCTTAAGCCCAAAATTTTAAGTTCGCCCGCCTGCTCCAAGTAGACGCGCGAACCGGCGGAGGCGATTAGATATTCCTTCAATCCGGCGTTCCCGAGAAACACTTCGACCCGCTTGCCCGTCTGACGAACTTTCCATAGCGCCTCGTGCAGCTCTTCCGCCGCCCCAAGCCCCATACCGAAATTTTCTAAGCGCACGATCACGGCGTCCACCCGCGACTGCTTCTCCGCTAGCTTCAGCTGCTCGATCACGTCGAGGAGCGAAGGACGATCCTTGATGAAGAGCCCCCCCTTCACGCCGAGCTCATCGATGTGGTTGTCGATCTTCAAGCGCAGTGCCGTACGCGGCTGTAACACCGAAGTCGCGTAAGGGGTCGAGCTAGCTTCCAACTGCGCGGTGAACGTACGCGGAGCCGCCCCGTCGGGAGCCACGCCCGCCGATACGCGCAAGTTAGCGAGGCGAATTTGCACGCCGCCGTTCCATTTGTACGTGTCGTGGTAACCACCGCGCACGAACACGCCGGGAATCGGTTCCACCACCGCGTTCGCCTGATAGCCCGGGCTCTTGAAGAAGGTGTTGCTGTAGGTGTCGACGTCGGCCGCGAGCTGCAGCCAGTTCAACGGTTTCACCGCCGTACCGAAAACCATGTGCGGCGAAAGCGGAGTACCGCCCAGTTTCGGTTTATTCAGATCGTCTACGAAAAATCCGAGTGAGAAAAATTTGGACGGACGTAGCTGCACGCCAAGCCCCAGTGAGTCGTACGATCCCAGCGTGGCCGCGTCCGAGCGAACTAATACGTACCGAAGGCCAACGTAAGCAAAGCCCGGACGTCCCGGCCAAATCGGAATGGCGGGAAGCCCAAGCGCGAAACCGAAGCGCTGCCGTTTTCCCGGTGCGTACTGCACCTCTTCCATGCCTATGCCGAACGGGCCGTAGCCCATCGAGACGGCGAAGTCGTTCCCACTCACGCGGCTGGCGCCGTAAGACTCCGACAAAAGAAAACGCGATCCATTCAACTCGGAATCAAATCCGAGCGCCGCGGGATTGGTCCATAAGTTTTGGGATCCGTGGTTGTGTGAAACGGAGGTGCCGTACTCGACGTTGCCGGACAAGGGTTCTGCCGAAGCAATTCGCCCGAGCATCAGCGTGGCGAGCAGTAAGGTTGTTGCCTTAATCATGGTCTGTCCCTCGAAGTTCGTTCGGAATGATTGAGCCGTCCCCTAATCCGTACCCCGAATTAGGTACGTAATCGACTAAAATGCTTAACAAATCTTGGTCTACCATAGTGTTTGTTTGATACCCCCCTCGCGTTTTGTTATGCAATGGGTAACAGGTTGGTTATGGCACTCGATCCTCTCGAAAAAGATCAGCTCCGGAGAAAGATGGCGACCCGCATGGGCGTCTTCCTGGAGGGTAGTAAAACGATTAGCTGCGTCAGCGGACACGTGTACGATGAACCGCGCCCCTGTGAACTTTGCCAAAGTACCCATGCCGAAGAGTTGCTCGTGGTGAAAAACCGCGCCGGCAAAAAGCTGATTCTTTCAGTCGACTGCTTGAAAGAAATGGTCCGCTTCCACGTGACCGATGTCGAGGATCTTTCCAAGTGGCTCGAGAAGATCAAAACGCTGCGGCACGAAGAGGCCAAGCGCAAAGAAGAGGGTGAGAAGGTACGCCAGGAAGAACGCAGCCGGCTCGAGAAAAAAGTCATCGTGCGCAAGCGCGTACCGTCTCCGCTATGAGCGCATTTAGCTTTGTCGAAACCCTCGCCATCGGCGACGAACTCCTCACTGGGAAAATTGCCGATACTAACTCGGCCTTCATCGCCTCGCAGCTATTCCCGTTGGGAATACGCCTGCACCGATCCACCGTCGTGGCGGATGACGAAGGCGAAATCGTCGACGCACTGGGGGCGATCGCCCGCCGCAGTCCGGTGTGCATGGTATTCGGCGGACTCGGTCCGACCAGCGATGACAAAACCGCGGAAACGATTTGCCGCATGATCGGCGGCGAGCTGATTGTGCACGAGCCTTCCAAAGAAAAACTGATCCGTTTTTTCACGGAACGGAAACGGGAAGTCACCGAGACCGCGCTCAAACAAATTCACTATCCGTCCAAGTGCGAACCGCTGCCGAACCCCGATGGGCTTGCGCCGTCGTTCACGATGGAGTGGAAGGGCTGCCGTTTTTTCTTCATGCCCGGCGTGCCTTCGGAGATGAAAGAGATCTGGAAAGAGTCCGTGCTGCCGCGCGTGCAAGCGATTCACAAGAAACTAGGCGGCCCGACCTTGCTTCACCAGGGTTGGCGCCTGATCGGAATCGGCGAGTCGCAGGTACAGCAGCTAATGACGCCGATCGAAAAAGTGCTGCCAAAGGGGGCTTGGATTGGCTACCGAACCCACTTCCCCGAAAACCACCTGGTGCTTTACGTGGGTTCCGAAGTGGAAGACGCGGCGGGCTGTCTCAAAAAATTTGGCGACCAGATGCGCTCAGCCGTAGCTCCCTACGTCTACACCGAACGCGAAAAAGAACTCGAAGCGTTAGTATTCGAAAAATTGCTCGAAAAGAAACTCACGTTTGCCGTGGCTGAGTCCTGCACCGGCGGAGCCGTGGCGTACCGCATGACGAAACAGCCGGGAGCCTCAAAAGCTTTTTGGGGCAGCGAGGTCGTGTACCAACTTGACGCGAAGAACGCCTGTTTGAGTTTGGGGCTGTCGAAAGAAACGGACTCGGTTTCCGCGGAAACCACCAAACGGCTCGCCGAAGCTTTAAAAGCTAAGAGTAATGCGACCGTGGTGGCCGCCGTGACCGGCTACCTACCTCCGGAGGGGGGCACCCCTGCCATTCCGAACGGAACGATCTTCGTGCACGTTATCGCGCCAAGCGGCGTGTCACAAAAAACTGTGCATTTGGTCGCCCGGGATCGCGAACGGGGTCAGTGGGGCGCCGCTACTTACGTCTTCCATGAAGTTCTGACGCTCCTGGAAAAATAATTTCCAAAAAAAAGCCCGCCGGGAATCCCGGCGGGCTCAAATCGTGGTTTCGAAAACGAAAACGTTACTCTTCGGTAGAAGCCTTTGCGCCGTTTTCAGAGTCCTTCGCGTGGCTCATGCGATCGCTGAGCGCCGCGCCAGCGATTCCGCCGACCGTAGCACCAACCAGGCCAGAACCAATTGCTTTCAGGTCTGGCTTCATGCGTTTCGTCGAAGCAGTTCCCCGCTTAGCCGTGGTACGCGTGGCTTTCGCCTTAGTTGCCGTTTTTTTTGCCGGCTTTTTTGCCGTTTTATGCGGAGCGGCTTTCTTAGCTGCCCCTTTTTTGGCCGTTTTTTTGTTCATCGTTTTTTTCGCAGTGCTCTTCTTCGCAGCTTTCTTCTTTTTCGCCATGTCACCCTCCAAAAGTTTTTGACGACGATAAATCCTGGATTTTCTCAGCTATCATGCGCGATGATACGCGGCAATAAAAGAATTTGTTGTTGCAGAAAAGTTGGTTTCCGTTTATCCCTTTAATTGTCTAACTAAACTCTCAAACAATTTATTCGGTTTTCAAGCTACACAACGAGAGTCAAAAACTTGAGATAGCGGGTTTTTCGTTGGTCATCTCTTTCTGGGGGAAACATGGCCAAAAAGACCTTAAAGCCGGTAAAGGCGAAGGCACCAGCTCGTAAAGCGGTATCCAAAGCAAAGGTGGCTGCTTCCGTAGCCAAGCCCAAGCTTGCCGCCAAAGCGAAGCCTGTCAGCGCTAAGACGGCCGAAGTCAAAACAACCACTGCCAAAAAAAACGAGGGTAAGAAATTATCCGCGAAGTTGCTCGAGGCGATTGAAAAACGCCAAAGTGCGAAAGCTGGAGATTCCAAAGGAAAGCCGAATCCATTCGGTCGTCCAATGGGTCGTCGCGGCCGCCGCCCGAAACGCCTCGCGGAATATACTCCTACCAACGGCGAAGAGAGCTCAAACGAACAGGTCGAAAACGAGAATAACAACGAAGGGCTTGAGTACGACACGGGCATCCGTGTGAAGGAACACAAGTCGGAAGAGATGTTCTCCATGGATCGGTTCGAAGATTTTGACGAAGAGCTCAATTTCGATCGGTAAGGGTTGGGTAGTCGCTCTAGTAGTTTCGGGCCCTGAGATTTTTATGAAGTCTCAGGGCCTTATTTTTTTCCAACGCGTACGTTCATGGGCCAAATTACTTTCCTTCGATCCGTCCAGAGAGGCGCGAGCTTCTGCCCGAGCAACCTGACGAGGTCCGGATCGTTGCCGTTCTGCGTGCGATAATTTTGTAACGCCGACCAACTCTCGATGTAGCCAAGGTATTGCTCTGCCGTCCATTCGCAAACTAACGAGAACTCGGGCGTATTCTGCTCCGTAAGCGTAAACGGAATCGTCCTGTACCCTTCATCGACGTACCGGCGAGCCGGGTCCCAATATTCTCCAAGAATTCCATCATAGAGTTCGTCCACCGCTGCATCGATCTCGGGATTAATTCTCGACGTACCGTAACACCACACTGCCAATCGCCCATCGGGCTTCAGTACTCGATTCACTTCGGCGTAAAACTTATCGAACTCAAACCAGTGCAACGCCTGCGCCACGGTCACCAAATCCACGGATGAATCGGGCAGCCCGGAACTTTCTGCGGGGGCCACGCGGTATTCCACCCCGGGGCGGGGCACCGCCGAATCGATCTGTTTTTGGCTAGCATCGGTTGCGATCACCTTTTTGAATTTATTCGCCAACGCACAGGCTGCCTGTCCGTTGCCGGTGCCGCAGTCCCACACTAGGTCGTGCTCGGGCACCAGGGTAACTAGGTA
>JAYUBV010000269.1:0-1836 GCA_043740655.1 Pseudomonadota bacterium
GTTTCTGGTGCCCATCCTGTTGGGGGCGATGATTGCGCTGTTGTGCTACCCGACCTTTACGCGCATCAACCGTAAGCTCCCCCCTTCGATCTCGGCCGCGGTGGTGACGGTCACGGTCACTACCGGCGTAATCGCGCCCATCGTTTTCATGCTCGTGAAGGGCTCGCACGAAGTGCTGGTGGGGCTTCGGGGGTTAAAGCTTCCCGCGGCTGGCAGCGGCGATGCGGTGTTGGCCCATCCGCTCGTGCGCAAGCTCATCGCTAGCGTTTCCCGATTTGCTCCGATAGATCGCGCGTGGCTGCAGGATCAGGCAATTGCGCTGTTCGAAGCGATCGTCAGCATCGTGTCCACCTGGGTGGGGACCTTTTTGGCCGGCATGCCGAACCTGATCCTCGTCTCCTTCATCATGATCGTGAGCTTTTACTTTTTCCTGTTGGACGGAAACCGTTTCTTACATTTCCTCTCCACCCTGTCGCCGCTCGGCAAAGGCAAATCGAGCGAGCTGTACAAAGCGTTTGAAAGCTCCTGCCGCGGTGTCGTGCTAGGGCTATTTGCCAGCGCGGTCATTCAGGGGTTGCTCATCCTGATGTTCTTCGCCCTTACCCGGGTGCCCAACGCGGTGTTATTCGGCAGCATCGGCATCTTCATGGGGATGGTTCCCGTAGTCGGTACGGCCCCGGTGACCTTGGGAGGGATTGTGTACCTTTTCCTCGCCGGCGAGCGGCTGGGGGCGATCGTGCTCATCTTGGGGGCGGTTGGCATCGCGACTATCGACAACGTGGTTCGTTCTTGGATTTTGAAGGGGGCTAGCGAAATGCACCCGCTATTAGCCCTCATCAGCGCCCTAGGGGCTACGGCCTGGATGGGGCCACCCGGAATCTTCCTAGGCCCCATTATCGCGGCCGTGTTCCTATCCTTTCTGAATATCCTGTCCCGCGAGCTGCGAGAAAATCAAAAAACAACCGGATCTTAATGAATTCATTAACTAATTAGGGTATTCTAAGCCGGTACTTTCCTGAATTCGGACCTTGGCGCTTTGCCTTAATTTTTGATATGGTGCGCCGCACTCAAAGACAAAGGGCAAAGAAATGGATGATGCCGTCCTTTCACGAAATCACGAGGGAGCCTCAGTGGACTCTCAACTAAAAAAGTTCGGGATGTACCGCCGTTTCATGGTCGTCGCCAAGATCTGCCAGGTCTTCTTGGGGGTTCTATTCACCAAGAAAGGGCTCCTCTCAAAGGAAGGCCGCCAGCAGTTCCGCGGCAAGGCCCGCCGAACTACCATCAGCTTTTTCCCGTCCTACGCCCGCAAGTTGCAGAAGAAGCACGGTCTCAGCGGTGGCTGCACCAGCTGCGGCGCGAGCTGCAACCTGATGTTCCCGTGCCCGCACTGGGATAAAACGACGCACTTGTGCGGCGTGTACGAAGATCGTCCCGAGGTCTGCCGCCTCTTCCCCATTACCCCGATGGATATCTCGGATCGCACGCTCGTACGCAACGACGTGGGCTGCGGCTTCGCGTTCCAGAAGCCGGAGTGAGCCCGTCACATTTAGATTCGGCGCGGGAAGATGCCGTAGAACGAGCTCTTCCACTCGAAGTGGAACTCGTACGTTAAGCGCACGCGCTTTTGGGAATCGACAAGCTGCGACGGGGGATTGGGAAACGGATTGGTCTCCCAAAATGCCTTCTTGGCCGACTCGTCGAACTGTTCGATGCCGGAGCTTTGCAGGGTCTGAATCCCCAGCACCACCCCTCTCTCGTCGAGAGTAACGCCAAGCCGGGTGACGTAAGTATTCTCCGCCACATTCTTGCCGAGCCCCTTTAAGGTGACCGCCG
>JAYUBV010000270.1:0-1833 GCA_043740655.1 Pseudomonadota bacterium
GGCGGACGGCCTTTCTGACTTCCGCCGGCTGGGGCACGTCGTCATTGATGGCGAACGGAATCTCGGGCTTGTCCCAGTACATGGGGTGTGGCATCTCGGAGAAGCCTCGCTTAATCGTGTCCTCATCCGGCGTGCCTAGGATCACGTCACCGAACGCCACCGCGTAGCCACCGCGCACTACAAACTCTACGATCGGACTTGGCTCGCTAAACTCTTCCGAAGTGGTTTTGCGTTTCACCGGGGCGGCGGGTTTCGTTTTGATCTTTTTAGGTTTGGGCGGATCCGGCGGTGGCAACAGCTCTTTGAGCTCGTTGCGCTCTTTGGGCGTCGGCGCTGACTCCATCGGATCCTCGGGACGAAAGCGGGGCCACGACCAGTAAAGGCCGATGGCCAAGATGGCTAGGGCGGCAATGATCCAGAGGTAACGCATGGGGAATGAGTATCATGCGTACGGTCGTCATTGCGAGTCCTCGGAGAGGACGAAGCAACCCCGTGGCATGAGGATCTACACCGCTGGATCTCGTTCCACGGGATTCGCCTGGCGTCTGCCCGGTCGCTGGGCTCCTGCCATGACGCTTCTTCTTCTTCCGACGGATTCAGTGGATGATCGCCGACCATCCTCAAGAGCTGCTCCGCGCCGTAGATGCGTTGCGGTGAAAACTGAATGGCGATCGCCTTTCCGCGCCGGGCGGCTTGGCAGAGGCCGGAGACCAGTACGCGCAGTCTATCGAAGGTCGCCACGTCCATCGTCCGCGTGTGCACTCGGCGTCGGTAGCCCGCGTCGCTCAGATCGCCGTCCCCCTGCATAGTAACCTGGCCGTTCTCCACGATGAGAAAACGGGTGCCGGTTTTGTACTCCCACGCCACGCGGCAATTCAGCAAATGGGGTAGCCATCGCGCACGGTGCAAACTCCATGCAGCCTGGCGCAATTTTTTGCGGAGGTAAGTTTGAAACTCATCGAGCCCTTCCGGATCTTCCCGTAACCGTTTGCCGAGCTTGAGCATCGCCATCAACGTGATAGGCCGACGATCGGTGTCCCACGAGGCTAGCCCCAGAGTTTCCAACGCGGGGAAGAGGGCGTGGGGCGGATGCCTAAGCCAATACGGCACGTTGAAGGCTAAAGAATGCGTGGCCAGTGCCTTTAGCTGCTCCAGCATATCGAAGCTCATCTCCGACGAGAACGGCCCCCACGTGAAGCCTTCCCCTTCGCCCGCGACCAGGTCCGCCGAATAGTAGTACAGGCGTCGTTCGCGCTGGCGCAGCGAGATGTTGTACGGCGGCTCTAGCTCTTTGATGCGATCGTTTTCCAGCAGCGCCGCTTCGAGCGGGGTGGCAGTGGGGGTGACGCGCACCTCGGCCACCTGGGTCATCAGCTCCTTCAATTTTTTGCGCGTGGTCTTTTGGGTACGGAAGTAGCTATTTACGCGATCCCGCAGCGAGGTCGCTTTACCCACGTAAAGCACCTTTCCCCGCGACGACAGCATCTCGTAGATGCCGGGCCCCTTCGGCAACTCCAACCGCTTCTCGCGCTGGACTAAATAGTCGTGCGGTGCGGGAGCGGTCTGCCCGTTCAGATTCGCCCAGATCGTGGCGGTGGCCCGCAGGTGATCCATCGCCCGGTGGCTTTCTCCCAAATCAAAACCGAAGTGCCCCGCCAGCGCCCGCAACGTGCGCGACGGTAGATTGGGAAACAGTTTGGCGGCCAGGCGTTGCGTGCAGATGATAGGCCAGGGGAAAATCGCGTCTTTGCCGAACGCCTCACGGTGAAGCGCCAGCAAGAAGGGCTTCTCGAATTGGGCGTAGTGGATGATTACCATCTCGACTGGGGCCGC
>JAYUBV010000271.1:0-6229 GCA_043740655.1 Pseudomonadota bacterium
AATCGGCTTGGCCTCTTTTTCCGAAAATGCGAAGGTCGACACCTCGCTGTGGCGGAATTTCTTCAAACCCTTTTTCGAGAGGCGCTGCTTGGCTTTTTCTTCTTCCTCTTCCTGCGCGGAAGGTTGGGAAGGGCCGGGGCCACCTTCCCACGGATTGGGGGCGCTCAAGTCTTCCACGGACTCGCCCATGCTCAATCCCGCCTCGGGGCTGCTCGAAAAGGCTTCGGAGAAACGCTCGAAGTTACGAATCGGTTGCCAGTCGGGCATTCCGTCGTGCCACACCAACGCATCGGGCGTGATCAGCCCCTGCTGGATCTGGGAGATGATGTCGGTCTCCGAGTAGGGACCGGTTTGATCTCCGTTTTGACCTACGTAATAAAGTTGGGACAGGGCGGCGGGTTCCACCTCTTTATTATAACCCGAAAGGAGGCTTCTTAGCTCTTAGGCACGCTGCGGCCCATCACGCGATTGCGCGCCGCGGTCAATTGCTTGCGCCGGTACTCTTCGTGGTTGCTCTTGCCGAAGATGCTGTCGGCGTAAGACTTAACGTCCATAATCTGAATTTCGTAGGGGAAAAAGACGTATTCGAAGTTCGGAACCGGCTCCGGGAAGAGGCGACCCAAGATGGCCATGCCGTCCGGTACGTTGGTTAACTCAGCCTTGGTCTTTTCGTAATGCTGATGGAGCGGGTTTTTCACTTTGACCAGCTCGCGGCAGGTGAACTGGATCGACCGGAAGTACTCGCTAGAGTGCGGATTAAACAGGCTGCGTCCCGGCCGCGAGGCCGCGATGCGTTTTTCCAGCCGCTTCACCATCTTTTCGACGTAGGCCGCCGATTCACCACTCTTTAGCTGATGTACCTTGATGCGATCGATCTCAAAGTTGAGCCGTTTCATGTCGACCAGGCGGTTGCGCGAGCGACCGGGGCGAATGTTGGGCACCCCGACGATGTTCTTTTCGATCATTAGGCGCACGGCCCGTACGGCGTCCACTTTGGTTTCAGTCACGAGACGGAAACCGATACGATCGTAAATGTCTTCAACCAGGCTATCCGTTTTGTGGAGCAGCTTGATGATCTCGCGGACCCGATCCTTGTGGTCCTTCTTTTTGTAGAACAGGAGCTTGATCTTTTCGTGGGCGGGCTCGGGCGATCCTAAATACGTTACGCCCGTTTTCTCATCGGTGAAGATGTACCGGTCGAGACGATTGAGAACCTGGTTCTGCACCTGATCGAAAAAACGCAGACGCGGATCGTGCGCCAGGTGAATCAGAATATGCATCAGCCGTAAAATTCCGCACACGTAAACTTGCTCGGAGGAAGGCGTGCCTTCCGACGCTAGGAGCAGCAGCCGGCGAAAATCGGTTACCACTTTGCGGCTGCGCAGGTGTTCGGGAACTTTCGGTAGCTCCGGATCGCACAGCGATTTTTCCATAAAGGAAACGGCGTCGTCGAAAAATTCCCAGATGAGATCGAGATCGTGGGCATCGGCGGGATCGAAGCCGTACGCTTCGATAAACTTGGTGGCCTCTTCGATGTTCTTCAGCTCTAACTTAGGAATATCGAGAATCGAAATTCCCTCGACAATTACCCGAAGGAGCGGCCATGGGTAATTGAAACTGGTGTGCGTGAATGACACCGGCGGAAGATATCAGTCTTCCCAGTACTCGCCCAGCGGAACCGGCCAATTTTTCCCCATTTTGGCACTGGCAGAGGTCTCTGGACCACGGTAACATGCGGGCCGTTCGTCCGGATGGAGAGGTGGCTGAGCGGTCGAAAGCGGCGGTCTTGAAAACCGTTGAAGGGGTAACCCTTCCGGGAGTTCGAATCTCCCCCTCTCCGCCATTTTTTTGGCTTCCGCCAAAAAAATCCTCTACTTACGATTTTCAATTTTCGTCCCGCAAGCAGTTGTGCAAGCAATGTCGGCTTCTTTTGCCAGTAATCGTGCGCCACTTTGGTCAGCGCCGACGCGTGTCGCGTGTCGCTTGGCGTAGATCAGAGTGGTTTTGAGGTCCGAGTTACCGAGTAGCTGTTGGGCAATCGGGATCTCGCCCACGTGGTTGAATACCCGGCGGCAACCGCCGTGTCTCATCACGTGGGTACCACGGTAAGGAAGGCCGAATGCCTTGAAGGACCGATCAAAGTTCCACTGGATGGTCTTGTAAGGGATGGGGTCTCCATCCATTTGAAAGACCAGCCCGGTGGCGACTTCGCGCCAGAGGCTTTTGATGGCCTCGAACGTTTCGGGGAACATCGGTTGTTCCTTCATCCCCCCGTTTGCCTTGGCGTTCTTAAAACCTCCTTTTACGAAGGCCTTCTGACCGCCTTTATGAGGGAAACACACAGACCGGGAAAGAACTCTCGTCGAGTGCCTAAAGCACCGGGGCAAAGTGGGACGTGACCTCAGTCACCGCGCTGTCCTCAATGCGCTTAGGATGAGACTGACCACGCGGAAAAGACTCCTGGAAATGAGCGTTGTTTTCTGTCTTCCCAGATCGCTGCGACACTTGCTCGACCGAATGCTCGAAGGTGGGATAGGACCTCCAATTTTCCGGCTCTCATTTCATTAAACCGCGATATCGAATCCATCCCAGTTATATTCGGGCTGGACCGACTCGCGTTTCTGCCCTTTTTTCCGGGTCCTCTTAAGCTGGATCACACCAAGCTCGGCCAGTTCCTGAACGTCTTTCTGCACGTTGGATTGCTCTCGCCCCAAGAGCTTCGCCAATTGCCGGATGGATTCGGGCTTTTTATCCCGAACGGCCTGCATGATCCGTATGCGCTCCGGGCTCAGGACTTTAGAAATCGCGGCGGCATCGGGGACACTCAGCACTAGATCGTAGCCGGGTTCCGCCGACTTACCCTTTTGCGCCAACTTAAAAGCACGGACGAAGCCACGTTTAACGTTCTCTAAGCTTTCAATTTTGATCTTGAATCGTTTAGCCTTCATACGGCACCTCCCAACTTCTTGACCAACGCCAAGAAGTCATCGAATAGGGCGTCCACAGTTCTAAAGGTATACCCGTACTCTTTCCCGTCCACATGGTAGTAGTCCGCCTTCCCATGATGGTTATCAAAAAGAACCCGACACTGGTCCGACTGAATCCAGGCCAATCTGTACCGAACCCCGTGCGGGCGATGCCTATCTGCGCGAATGGTACGTAACCGTATACTCGATAAAGCTACCATCAACGAAAACGCGGCGTACCGAAGCACCCATTTACCCATATTACCAGGATATCTATATTTTAATAGTACCTATATGTAAATGGCTGTCAGCGCATCTTGTTGCCAGGGGCCGCCGGAGTATCGCGGTAGAACCAGTACTAAGTTCCGTTCCGTACGGTGATCCATCCGGCTCCGGCGGCAGGGGGATTCGTGGGCTCGACTCTGAGCTCCTGCTGAAATTTTAGCTCGGTCTCTTCCGTCCCATAAATCCGTACGCCAGAAGCGTACTTCAATTACTCTGTGACGAATGAGCGTGATGCTTTGCGGCTTTGCGAGCCCCCCCGAAAGAACAATTGCGGACGACGTAACTGACCTGGTCCCCCACCTGAAGATCGCCGAATGAAGTGCCAGGATCTAGGTCATCACGAATAGGAGCCATTAAGCGGCATTTCCGTGAAGCCGCCTAGTAGGCCATAAATGTAGTTACGGGCAATAAGCGCCCCGAAACGCCGTCTGACGCGGTGTAAGGGCAGCGGCCAACGTGGCCTTCTCTCTACGGCCATAGCATTCTTTTTGCGTCGGGCTTGGGTACCTGGCTCCACAGAGGCGCCAAACTTTCTACCAAAGGAAGTCGTCGTGCGGCGTCCAGTGGTAAGGAACTGTACGGATAGTCGCGAACGTCCGAAACGATGCCGGCACGTACTGGATTCCGCAAAACGTATTTGAATACGTAGGCGGTCGCTCGTGCATCTCGCAGGATAGACCATTTGTAACGCGCGCCGAACACGTGGTTGGTTCGAGAGGCCTGTCGTTGAATTTCTTTGGATACCCCCGTGAGAAAATGCCGCATGACTTCTCCTAGATTGCTCTGGGGTGTCTGCACGATTAAATGGAAGTGGTTCGACATCAGGGTAAAGGCGTAGATTCGTAAATCGTATTTTGTCGCCGTATCGGATAACCGTGAGCAAAAAATTTGCCAGCAGCGGTCTATCGGAAGGTAGAACCATTCCTTGTTATTCGACCGGGCGGTGACGTGGTACGGAAATTCGCTGGTTTTGATGAGTCGGCGTCGTGGCATGCGAGTGATCTACTCGCGCCTTACGACTCTGAGAAGGAAGTTGGGGAAGCGTGAGCGGTACCTTTCAAGCTTGAAGGGAGACTGACACCCTCCCTTATTTATTAGCCATTGGGAGGCTTCGCCCCCGTAGGTCCCTTAGCCGCCCTGGTTGCCGGAGGTACGGGCGTTGAGTTCTCTCGTCCTTTTTTCTCCAAATCATTGAAAGTCGCTTCGGCGGTCGTGACTGCCGTTTGTGCACTGGCGACTTTCAACTGCACTTTGTATCGCTCGCCCTCGTCGCCCACCGCCGTGTAGTTTCCGGCGGCATCCGTTGACGTTCTGGCAGCAAGATCTTTTTCCAGCGCCGTAAGTGCCGTGCGCGATTCCTCGAGCTTGGCTTTCGCAGAGGCTACGGACTCATCCAGCGTCTTTCGTTCCGCGAGCGCATTCTTGTGTGATTCGTCCTCGATGGGCTCGCCCTTTTCATTGCGCGAGAACTTTTTTCCGATTTCCTTTCCATCTTTGTCGAGGACTGGCTCCGTCTTATACCGATCCTTCAAAGTCATTCCGGCAGCCGTCATGGCAGCGAAATTTGCGCGATTGGTTTCCGCGTTTTCCGAGAGCGGCATCATCCTGGTCTTTCCGGTTTTGTCCTGAAAGGTAAGGTACTGCTTGTCGCCCACTTTAGACGACATCGCGTGCGCCATGTTGTCGAACTCGCGATTGCCGGCCGGGGTTTTATCGTTGAGACGATTTCCCATATAGTCGGTCATCGAGCCGCCCATGACGCCGCCCTTGCCTTTGGCCGGGCCGATTAAAGCGCGGTAAGCCTCCTCGGAGGTCGCCGGTGTCTTCGGGGACGTCTCAGTTCCGTAAAGCTTTGCGCGCTCGCCCTGCCATTCGCCCGCTGCCTTGCCAGACGCAGCCCATGCTTCTCGCGCCTTGTCGGTATTCAGCTGCTGGTAAACGGCCACGGCTTCGCCCTTTAGCTTTCCGGCCGCGCCGTCGGCCATCAACGTTTCGTACGCGCTGGGGTTCATGCGAAAGGTACTGATCAAGCTCGACATCCGAGCACTGGGATCCGCCATCATCGAAGCGACCGTCGAGTCCCCGGTGGCGCGGGCGCCAAACGACTGCATCACGTCGACCATGCCGAGGCGCCGGCTCGCGATGTCGTCTTTAGCACCGGTGGCAGCGTAGTCGTCCTTGTTGAGGGCGTTGGTTGCGTCCACCGCATTGAAAAAATTCTGGTGCGAACTGCCCTTCATCGCTGTGACGAGGTCGGTAACTCGGCTGTCGCCCTTGGCTGCTTCGAGGGCGGCGTCATAACCCGACGATCCCATCTTTTCAACCAGCGTGCGCACGCTGCTCGCCATCTGTTTTGCATCAGGAGGGGTGACCACGGTCATCAACACCTTTTCACCGGGAATGCGACCGTCACTTTCCACGGTTTTCTGGGTGGTCTTGGCGGTTAGATTACCGAAAGCCTGCGTAACTGCCGTGACATCGCTATTCGTACGGTCGATGGCGGTCGCCCGCAAATTGGATTTCGCCGCCACCGGCACTTGATCGGCCTGGGCGGCGCCAAAATAGCTAGCGATCTTGTTGTAGCCCGTTAAGGCGAGATTTGACGTCGATGTTTGCAGTCCCGTTCCGAAATCGATCGCCCGATCCGCCAAACCGTAGGTCACGTTGGAGGTTACCGTTGACTGGCTAACGCGTCCTAAATACGCCGCGGTTGTTTTGCTTCGAGCCGCGTCGATTCTGCCATTGCCGCCGGTTGTTCCTGTATAGTCCCAAACGCGCGTTTCGTTATCGGCTCCTCGGCCGGTGGGCACGTTAAACCCGCGCGAGACCGATTTACTCACCGCCGGCGCGTTGTAAGGCCCGCTTTGCGTGGACGCTAACCCGCGAGCAACCGGCCGTACCGCTGGCTTCACCGACGGTGTCGAAGCCGCGCCACCGCGTGCCCCGCGCCTCGGTAACGAAAGCGTGCCGCCCGTGCG
>JAYUBV010000272.1:0-1828 GCA_043740655.1 Pseudomonadota bacterium
CCTTCCATATTGCTTTTTGACGAAGTGACTTCGCAAATCGATGCGCAAACCGAAGAACGTATCTTGGTCGCGCTGGATCGGTTGCGGAAAGGGCGCACCTGCTTGTTAATCGCCCACCGACCCAAAGCCGCCGCGTTAGCCGAACGTATTTTCGAAGTAAAAAATGGGCGCGTCACCACCTTCCCGAACCGGGCGGCGATAACTGTGGGCAAACCCACCATTCGCCCGTCGGACTCGCTGTGAACTAACGGCCCTTTTCCAGGGCGAAGAAAAGGCGTTCGAGACCGATTGCGACGCCCGAGACAATGCCTATGTCTTTCTTGGCGGCTTCGATGAGTGTTTGAGGGTAGGGGTGCCGTGGTTTCCCCGCCGCCTCGCGTGCCCGAGATTCTTTTTCGTAACGGCGTTCGAGCTCGTCCGCCGACCAAAGTTCGGTGCAGCCGTTCGCGATCTCCATCCCGTGCCAGTAGATCTCGAACCGTTCCGCAGTGTTCCCGTCCTCGCCGGCGCGCGAAAGGGGAGAGACGCGCACGGGGTAGCCCGTCAGCACGACCGGCATCGCCGGCGGAAGCGTGGTCTCAACTTCATCGAGCACCATTTTAAAAAAGAGATCTTCCCACGTATCGGACTTCTCGGCGGAGCCATAGCCAACGGACTTGGCCGCCGCATAGAGCGATTCGGTTTGCGCGTGCACCAACACGTCGACACCGGTCTTTTCTTTCAGCAGCCGGGTGACCGACGCGTGAACTGGTTTCAGACTCCGGGGGCCGGCTAGGGAGGAGAACAGCTGGAGGGTTTCCTCAATCAACTGTTCCAGCGTGAAGCCCATCCGGTAAAATTCGAGCATTGTGAATTCCACCCGGTGGATGGGAGTCGCCGGGTCATCGCGAAAGGAACGGCAAATTTGGTAGATGGACTCCCCGTGGGCGGCCAATACCCGTTTCATTTCGATCTCGGGGGAGGTATGCAGCTCACCCGTGCCGCTGCTCCAATTTACCTTGAGGCAGTCGAGCGTACTTTCAAACGCCCCCGCGGTTACCAGGTGATTGGTCATCACTTCTAAGTAGGTCCGGTAATCCAAAAAGGTACGGATATCCTTTAGGAATTTCGCCCATTCCCTGATTTTCTGGGGGCCGTCCATGCGCGCTTTATAGCCCAAATTTCCTGTGACAGGGGATCTTTTGCGGCGATACTGATGAGCACACCATGGCGAATCAAAGACTCGATCAGTTCCTTAGGCAAAGATTTCCAACCCTCACACGCCGGCAGGCGGAAGAAGCGGCCGACGGTGGAATGGTGCGCACCAAGGGTGGCGGCAAGGTAAAGAAGGGTCTGCGAGGGTTTATGGCGGAAGACCTCGATCTTGAGACTTTCGCCAAACACCTGGCAGATCTGCGGAAGGGAAATCCTTCGCTCAAGATCGAGGTGCTTTATCAGGACGCCGAGCTTTTGGTCATCGATAAGCCCTCGGGTCTTCACTCCCATCCCCTTTCGCTTTTCGACGTGGACACCGTCACCAACTGGGCGTTTCACCACGACCCGAAGATTGGCGATGAGTTTCCGGACATTCAGCCTACGGTAGCGCCCCACCGTTTGGATAAGGAGACGTCCGGAGTGCTGCTCGTCGCCCGCACGGCCGCCGCATTTCAAAAATGGCGCGAGTTTTTTTCCGGCAAGTCCGCTACCAAGGAGTATTTGGCCTGGTGCTGGGGTGAGCCGTCGGAAGACTCCTACACGGTGGAAAACTTTTTGGCGCACGACTCGGCGGACGCGCGCAAGATGCGGGCGGGAATGGAGGGCGATCCGGGGTTGCGCGGCCCCTTCCAGG
>JAYUBV010000273.1:0-1825 GCA_043740655.1 Pseudomonadota bacterium
TAAGGGAAAGCTTTCATTTGATCGGCGTCAGGAGATTACGCTCGATTTACGGGGGGGGGAAGCGGGGGCCCAGGCGTTTTTCGAAAAGCATGGCCTTAGTGTTCTCACTCCGGACAAGTTTGAGAAGCGCATGCGCTTTCGTCTGCGGGATTTTTCCTCCCCGGACGCGTTATCGAAGTTAGAAAATGATAATTACTACGATCGACTAGACGTTTCCGAAAAGGCTTTGCCGGAACAAATCGAAGCGGGTTACCGCGCTAGTCTAATCATGGCAGGTAATAACCGGCCCGCCCGCGCTCTGATCGAACAGGCCCACCGCACGTTAAGCAATCCTGGGCCCAAGGCCGGTTACGATGAGCTACCTTTAAGCCAACGTTTGGTTCGGGACCTGCCGGACGTGACGGTGGGGCGCTATCCGGTGAATCAGAATTTGAAGGTCTCCACGGCGAAGCCCGAACACGAGAATTTTTACCAGCGACTAGGTTTGCCCGAGAACGCGGAGCACGCTCAAGTTCTGGACCGGTACCTGACCTTGTTTAAGAAATTTAAGGACTCGCCCGACGTCTTGAAACCGCTGGGCGAGGCTTACGCGGTACTGGGCCAGCCGGTGACGCGGGCCGCTTACGATCGTTTGGCGGCTTATCCGGCCGGGGCCGAAGTGACCGCCGCCGTCAAGCGCGCCAATCCGCACCTTCCCGATTACTACCAACGGGTCGGGATTCCGCCGGGTACCGCGGCCGGGCAGCTCGGCCCCTATTTGGATCGCGCGCTGGTCGAACATGCGGCGGATCGAGATTCCGTTCATTTCATTGCGCAGTCCCGGACCGTCTTAACCGATTCGAAACGGCGGGCTCAGTACGACCGGAAGCGGGCTCGGACCGAGATCGTGGAGCAGGCGCTTCAGGGCGGGAAGCCTACGGAAACGGTATTGGAATTTTTGAAACGCACCGCCAAAGTTCTGCCGGCGTTGCGTGAGGACTCGCAGCAAGCCGCGGACTATTTCAGCCGGCTCGAAGAGAAAAGCGTAGCGCTGCTCGGCAAGCCGCCGACGCTGGCGGAAATTCAGGAGCTGGTGGAGCTAACCGAAGCCATGAAGCCACGGGGAAAAGAGCTTCAGAACGGCATCCGCGCAAGCTTTATGGATTACCGAAGTCGCCTAGCGTCGGCTCTATTCAATAAGGTGGCTAAGACCGGAGAAGGGCAGGCGCAGATAAGGGCGTTCTATCAATTTAAGTCGCCTCAGGATCCGGTGGAGTATCTCTTTGAAAAACGCGATTCCAAACCGTCGCTCGGGGCGGCGGATGTGCATGAGACTTCTGAGACGCAACGGGAACGCCTCCAGGTGAATCTGTCGCGTCTAGTGAATCCCGGGCGCGAAAAACGGTACGGGTTGCTCGAGGATCCCAACCGACCGGGGCGGCTCATGCCGCTCAAGTTAATAACCGCGGCTTCGTTTGGACTGTGGACGGCCGCCCTAATGTTTCCTAAGTCTCTCGGCAGTCCGTTACTGAATTTGGTGCAGGGCCCGGTAAGTGGTCTGGCGGCCCTAGGAACTCTCGGGTTGGCTGGGGTGTACGGAATTTACGGCGCGATGGAACTTATCCCGCAGGTGCGTCAATCGTATGCAGAATGGCGTCTTTCTCGGTTGGACGGCGTACCGATGGTACCGGCCTTTTGTAACGCTGCTCTCCGCACCCTCATTCGCGGCTATTGAAATGAAAAAGGCCCCGCGGTTTCCCGCGGAGCCTTCAGTCATCAGTCAGTCAGGGATAAACGATTAGTCGTTCGGACGGCGTAGGAACGTCGGGATGTCGTACTCTTCGGT
>JAYUBV010000274.1:0-6204 GCA_043740655.1 Pseudomonadota bacterium
GGGTTTTCGAATTTATGGTTTCTGCTCCTTTTTGCAACGAGAATGCCAGCGTCCTTAGGTGATTTCTGACAGCAAATTCAAGGGGAGCCGGCGATGAAGGCGGTAGGAATTGGAAGTTCCGGTGATGTCTGCCCATGCGGTAGTCGGCCACTACGAGTTGGCTCGCGGCTTGAATACCGGGTGTCTTCGCGTTGCCTACTGCACTTTCGTCCTCACGGCGCGTTCTTCAGTGCCTTCGTCCTTGGAGACGTGGAAGGTGATACGGCCAATTTCCTGACCGTCGGACGTCTCAATCTGGCAGCGCCAATCGCCGGGCCAGTAATTACTTTTTACCGTGTAACCGCGAAACCCTTCTTCGCGTCCGCCGGTGATCGGCATAGGAATCGTGTCCGAGCTGAGCCAGCGGCGCTTTGCGTCTTTATAAAGCCAACGCACCATCAGGCGATCTTGAAATCGGGTGGGGGAAAAAATTCTCGCAAAGCAATAAAGTTTGTCTCCCGAACGGGCTTTGAACTCCTGGTCCCCGTTGTGCAGAAATTCCCAGGCCGTGTCGGTGTAGGTAAGCAGGTACTGGTCCTCCTGCTTTTGCACGTCGTGATAAATCCCGATAAAGCTCACGCTGAGCGGGACCGGGGGAATGGCTCGGGCGAAGTAGAGACCCAGAAAAAGCAGATGCATTAAAGCAAAGGGGTAGAGGACCCTTTTGTACACTAAACCGCGCTGATCTTGGGCCGCCTGGCGCAAGCGAATAAAAATGAAAATGGACATGGTTAAGGAGCAGAGGATAGCCACTAAGAAAGGAAAGACTCCTATCGCTCCGATGAGCGTGGGCACGAGATAGATCGAATACGAGATGAGACATAGGCACCATAAGGTCATGTGGACGATCGTTTGCGACTCATCGAATTTTTTAAACTCGCTCAACATCAAGACGGTCACGAGAAACCCGACGAAGACGAACGAGGTCAAAACCGAAGCGCTCTTAAAATAAAATATCGTGTACGCATTGAGTAACGTACCCAGCATGAAGTGGATGATGGCTTCCCGGAAGCGCCACACTTTCGACCACGGACCCGTTCCGGGATGGTACTTTCCGCAGAATTCCAGAAGTTCCAAGTTGATCAGAGCGCCGGCCACTGCAAGGTAAATCGCCTGCTGCACGATGGAAAAGAGATCGTCGATACGCCGGAGCATGAAAGCATCGAAGACAAAGCCTACGAGAAAAAAAACGATCGGCACCCACTTGGGATGCCTCGAATAAAAGGCTTTGGCGTTGGCAAACAAAATCTAGTCGTTCCGTCGGGTTGGTTTCGGAGTCTTGAGACACTGGGAGCATATATGGAAAGGAGCCTGATAAGAAGGACGTTGCGGTGCGCCGACCGCCGCCGGCCCAACCACCCGGAGGCCCGTCGCCTCCCCATTCTCGCCAAAAGCGAACGCCAGTACCTCAGTTATCGTACTATCGCCCTTACTGACGACGGCGGTTATCTCGTCGGTACCAGGAATAAATCCCCAGTCCAAAACTCTCGCCCCCCTAGCGACGGTTGCGGTTAGGTCAATCGTATGGCGAACCCCATTCGTCCGATTGATCCGGACAAATTCAAAAACGTTCATAGGATTGATTCCGTAGACGCCATAGCAATAATGTTACCCAGTGCATCCTAAGACTATTCTACTCGAGACCAGTCTTTTGTTTGCGCAAACATAGGCGCGCGGATTACGGACACGCCGTGACGCCGCCGTTCTGGTCCGGAGCGCCGACGAAATTTCTTAATCCCAGTTTATCGTCGTAGCTAAAGGCCATACTGCAGATATCCGCCGGGGTGACGTTCGCGGCTTGCGTTGCGGTCACGTTCTGAAGGTTGCACGTCGGGAACGTAAAGTTGCCGGTGGCCTGGCGAGGGATCTTACAGCCGATGCTGTTGGCTTTGGCTTGGTAGTAAAATCCCGCATAGCCTCCGTCGTCGTTTACTACAAGCTTAACTTCTTCGTCGGTAGCCGCTACCCACGTCGTAGAGGTGGCCATTTTCATGTACTGGTAATTCACGGAGGCAATCTTGCCGGCCGAGGTGTTCAATTTTAGGAAGGGGACGATGGTGCCGGCGGAATTCAGATCCGCTTTTTTCCGCGTCTGAACGTTGGTGAAGGTGAGCCGTAGGCCGCTGACCGCGAAGAAATAATCGAACGTAGCGGTGGCCCCGGGATTAGATCCCGGAAGTTCCAGGCCCCCCGTCGTTAGATTGTAATCGGCGCCGAAGCCGTTGATGTCGCCGTAAGTGAGCGAACTGTAGCTTGAGGGTGCGCTTACGGGGGACCCATCCGAGTTTGTGACCGTTAGGGTTGCGCCGTTGCTGAGCGAGGCTCCGCTGACGTAGTTCGTGGAATCGACCGCCTTCGGCGCACCCGAGTAGGCGGAGGTTAAATTAAATAACACCGTGGCCACATTGGAACCCGACGCGTCGAAATACTTATCGGTCATATCGGCGAGGGTTAGGTGGGTGGACCCGCCACCCTTCAGCATGTTCGAACGAACGTGAAAATCGAGGGTGTATTTTTTGTTCTCATTGAGATCGAGCTTTCCGTTTCCGTCGATATCGGGGTTAGCGTACCGAAGCCCGATTCCTTGAATGGACTTTAGGAAATCGGCCCCGGCGGTACTCAAACCGAGGGACGTCAAAATGTCGTTGTAGTTTGAGGAAACCGTCGCGGCCTGAGTCGTTCCGTTGGCGGTGATCGTTCCCAGATCCGTCGCTCCCGAGTCCTTAGTGGTCGCGAACGCTTGAAGGCCATTGGTATTGATGATCGCTACGATCATATTTTTGCCGACCTGCGAGCTGTCGATGAGTACCAAGTAGTAGGGGCGGTTAGAATTTACCTTGAGGCTAAACTTACCGGCCGCATCCACCGTGGCGAGCACGCGATCGGGATTGGCGGTCTGGGGATTTACCGCCATGATATAGTCCACATTTTTAGTGACTCGCCGAATGGTTCCGTCCGCGGCACGAACCCGGGCCGTGACGGCCTTTGACAGTAAAGCGCCGGAGAATTGGTAGTTGGCCGTGGTTCCTCCGCCACCGGAGGACTTACTACCGCACGCGGTGAGATAAACCAGGGCCAGAAGGGACAATGAAGCCCCCAGAGTTCGAAATATAATTTTCATGCAATTTCCTTTTTAGTGATTTTCAGCCGGGCCCGGTTTTTCAACAAAAGAAATTGTAACATTGCGTGTATGCCCCTTTTCAATTTTCCATTACAATTTCCTCCTAACAGAAGATTCCATCGCTCACTTTTGAAAAAAACTATCGGGGGTATCGTGTCCTTAGCACATCGGTTTGTCCGGAATGTTATCGTGATCGCTATTGTCCCGGTGCTCTGCGTGACGGCCTGCAAAAAATCCGCGTCAGCCGATTTAGCCGCGCCAGCGGGGATCGCCTACGCATCGCCTACCGTTTCGTACACGCTAGGCATTGCCATCACGGCTAACGCACCGTCTAGCACCGGTGGCGCGGTCGGTTCCTATGCCATCTCACCGGCGCTGCCCGCCGGGCTGAGTCTCGATGCTTCGACCGGAGTGGTGTCGGGCACTCCGACCGCGCTTTCCCCCCGCGCTGCCTACACCGTTACGGCCACGAATGCGGCGGGTATCGCGTCCGCTTCTTTATCCGTCGCCATCGTCGACGTCCCCCCCTCCGCGCTGACCTACTCGGCAAATCCGGCCACGTACACGAAAGGAAGCGCTATCTCGAACAACACCCCCACTTTGTCGGGTGGGCCGGTCACTTCGTTTGCGATCAGTAGCGCGCTGCCGCAGGGTCTTTCCTTTAATACTTCGACCGGCGTTATTTCGGGCACGCCTACCGTACAGGGCTCCGCGGTTACTTACACCGTTACCGCCACCAACAGCGGGGGCTCGACCACGGCGAACGTGCCCATCGGCATCGCGGCGCCCTTTTGGGTGACGGATGGCCCGGTCAACGCCATCGCAAGCGCTGGAAACGTAGTTTATCTCGGCGGTACTTTTTCCTTCATCGCTCCGTTGATGGGGCGCGGCGGCTTAATCGACGCCACTACCGGAACTCAGCCAAACGGCACCCCCTGGCAGGTCGTGAACAACGCTGTCCTCGCGGTCGCGGCCGATCCCGCCGTCGCCGGCGCTTACTACATCGGGGGCATTTTCACCAAATTCGGCTCGGTCACGCGCAACCACGCGGCCCGCATCAACGCCGACGGCACGCTTGACATGAACTGGGACCCTAACGTCGGGGGCAACGTGTTTTCCTTGCTCGTGAACGGCTCGACGGTTTACCTCGGGGGTTCCTTTACGACGATTGGGAGCTCTACCCGAAACAACCTCGGAGCCGTGAATGCCAGCACCGGCAACGTCACCGCTTTCACTGCCAACACCGATAGTGGCGTCAACGCCATGGCGCTCGCCGGCGGAGTCCTCTACGTGGGCGGTAACTTTACGACGCTCGCGGGAACGGGAAGGTCCAAAATCGGCGCGGTGGATGCGTCTACTGGAGCGCTACAGGCTTGGAATCCCAACGCCACGACCGGCTTGGTGAATGGACTCGCCGTCGGTGGCAGCGTCGTTTACGCGGGGGGCTCGTTTACCAATATCGGTGGCCAGGCCAGAAACCGGATTGCGGCCTTGAACATTTCGGACGGCCTCGCCTCGACTTGGAATCCCGGCGCGGACGCCGTGGTGAACGCTGTCGCTTTGAGTGGCTCCTCCGTCTACATCGGTGGCAACTTCTCGAACGCCGGCGGATCGGCAAGAGCCTATGTCGCGGCAATCGATACCACGAGCGCTGCCGCCACCGCCTTTGTGGCGAATGCGGACTTTAACGTGGACTCCCTTGCGGTCAACGGAACCACGCTTTATCTGGGGGGGCGGTTTACCGCGGTAAATAGCGTGTTACGAAGTCGCGTCGCCGCCGTCAATCTCACGACCGGCAACTTGCTTAGCTGGAATGGCGGGGCTAATGGCGGGGTTTCGGCGCTGGCCGCCACCGGCAGCACGGTATTCGTGGGCGGCTACCTCACCGCGGCGGGCGGAACGAAGCGGGCGAACCTGGCGGCGGTCGATGCCACCACCGGAAACGCCCTGCCGTGGAATCCCGGCAGCGATGGGAATATCGCTGCGCTTGCGACCAGCGGAAGTTCCGTTTATGCCGGAGGTGCGTTTACGAATATCGGCGGACAGGCGCGAAACCGAATCGCGGCGCTCAATGCGTCGGATGGCACCGCGACGAGCTGGAACCCGAACCCCGACAACACGGTCAGCGCATTGTTGGTAAGTGGCGCCACGGTTTACGTGGGGGGCGACTTTTTTAATCTCGGTGGCGCCACCCGCAACAAAATCGCGCAGCTCAACTTGAGTGACGGGACGGCTACGGCCTGGAACCCGAACGGCGACAGCACGGTCAGCGCGCTGGCCTTAAATGGGGCGACGCTTTACGCCGGAGGCGCTTTTACCAACATCGGGGGGGCGGCCCGCAACCGCATCGCGGCCCTTAACGTGAGTGATGGGACGGCGACTGCCTGGAATCCCAATGCATCGGCGGCGGTCGGCGCAGTCGCGGTGAGTGGCAGCACGGTGTACGCGGGGGGGGCCTTCGCGACAATCGGAGGGCAGACTCGAAATAACGCGGCGGCGCTGAACGTGAGCGACGGCCTGGCGACCTCGTGGAATCCGAATACGGATGGGCAGGTTAACGCTTTAGCGATCGCGGGAAGCACGGTTTACCTCGGTGGGTTTTTCCGCAATGTGAATGGTGCGACCGTGCGTCTCGGTTTTGCCGCCCTCGATATTGCGTCGGCCACCGCCTCGGCGGTAAACCCGGGCGCAACCACGTCGGCGATGCTGTTGTCGGGCGGTACCACACCGTTGCTCTACATCGGCTTTAACGGGACGCTGAATAACGCTTCAAATACCAACTTCGCGGCCCTCGACGTTAACGGCGTGCCCCAGTAAAGGGCAAGGACATCGCGACTGGCCCTTTTCGATGCTCTACCCCTTTTGCTACATAGTAATTTCATTATTCACGCTGGCCTTTCTCAGTTTGCGGGAGTTCCATTGCGACATCTCCGCCATCGCGAATTTAGCGGACGCGGTGTTGGACGGTGAGGTACCCCACCAAGGCTACTGGGATACCAACCCCCCCCTGTTTACGTATTTGAATATTCCGGCCGTGATGCTGG
>JAYUBV010000275.1:0-6200 GCA_043740655.1 Pseudomonadota bacterium
GAAATTCGCCGAGACTCAGTCGACCTAGAGCAAAGGTTGGCGCAGCTACGGGGGCGTCTTTGACGTCGATCGAAAACGTTCCCGCTTAGAAGAGATCTCCGCGATTGAGACCCAAGAAGATTTTTGGAATGACGCGCAAAAGGCGCGGGGGATTACCAAAGAAAAAAGCGCGCTCATCGCGATCGTCGAACGGATGATGAAGGCTGAACGGCTGAACGAGGACGTAGGCGTTATCCGCGAGATGCTCGCCGAAGACCCTAGCGACGAAAATCGCACCGAGGCCGGCACCATCTTGGCCGATCTGCGCACGGAGGTGCGGGCGATGGAGATTGCCGAAATGCTCAGCGGCCAGAACGATAACGCGGCGGCCATCGTGCACATCAACGCCGGCGCCGGCGGAACCGAAGCCCAGGACTGGGCGCAGATTTTATTGCGCATGTACCTGCGCTACTGCGAAGACAAAAATTTTAAAGTTCAGGTGCTGGACTCGTTGGCCGGGGAAGAGGCGGGCATCAAATCCGCTACGTTCCTGGCGCAGGGGCCATTTGCCTACGGATTGCTCGCCGCGGAAATCGGCGTGCACCGTCTGGTGCGCATCTCGCCGTTCGATTCGAACGCCCGCCGCCACACCTCGTTCTCATCGGTATTCGTCTATCCCGACATCGAAGAAGAGATTGAGATCGACGTGCAGGAAAAAGATTTGCGCATCGACACCTACCGTTCCGGCGGCGCCGGCGGACAAAAGGTAAACAAAACGGACTCCGCCGTACGTTTGACCCACATTCCCAGCGGCATCGTGGTGGCTTGTCAGAACGAGCGTTCCCAGCACCAGAATAAGGCCATGGCGATGAAGATCCTAAAGGCGCGTTTGTACGAACGTGAACTCGACATGCGAAAGGCCGAATCAAGAAAGATTGAAGACACCAAGATGGACATCGCCTGGGGCAGTCAGATCCGTTCCTACGTGATGGCGCCTTACCGCATGGCTAAGGACCACCGCACCGATCACGAAACGGGTGACGTAGTCGCCGTGCTAGACGGTAAATTGCAACCTTTCATCGAGGCGTACCTGATGTCGAAGACCAAACCGAGCGGCTCGGGAGAAGGAAAGTCGTGAAAATCTTAATCAGCAATGACGACGGAATGCACTCGTGGGGCATCCAGGCACTGGGACGTGCCTTTGAAAAGATGGGCGACGTCACGATCGTAGCTCCGGAACGCGAACGTAGCACGGTCAGCCACAGCCTGACGCTGCATAAACCGTTGCGCATTTACCACCGCTCGGAAAAACAGCATGCGGTTAGTGGCAGTCCCGCCGATTGCGTGTACATGGGCGTGCGGGAAATTTTGAAAGGGATGCCGGACCTACTGCTGTCGGGCATCAACCGCGGCGCTAATCTGGGCAACGATATTTTTTACTCTGGCACCGTAGCGGCCGCGCGGGAAGGGGCCCAGCTGGGCATTCCGAGCTACGCATTCTCGCTGGTCTACGACAAGGGGCCGGCCCCCACGAATGAAGACTTCGATGAGGCGGCGCAGATCGCGGTTGAGGTCGTCGAACGTTGTAGCCAAATTCCGTTCCCGAAGATGACGTTGCTAAACGTGAACATTCCGAAAATCCCCAAGGCGGAACGCAAAGGCATTCGCGTGGCCCGTCAGGGAGTGCGCCATTACGCTAATAGCGTGCTGAAGCGGGAAGATCCGCGCGGTGCCTTTTACTACTGGCTCGGCGGCACGTACGAGCGTTTCGATCCGATCGACAATAGCGATTGCGCGCTGTGCGCGGAAGGTTGGACCACGATCGTTCCGCTTAATCTCGACACCACCCATAACGAATTTTATGCGACGCTACGGGATCACCTGGAAAAGTGAGTGACGCAAGGGCGACAAAGTCGCCCGGTAATTACATGCCCTAAAGACATTGTGTGATTTTACCGATGACGCTAGGTGGCAGCGCGAAAGTCCTTTCAACGTCTTACCTCCATTCGGACTAAGATCTTTTTCATTTTGGTCGGCACCGGGGTGCTTTGCCTCGGCGTGCTCGGCGGTGCCCACCTTATCGTCGATAAACCGGAATGGGGTCCGGGAATTTTATTCCACCTAGAGTACCTGGCCCGCAACACGGCCTCCGTCGACGAAGCCCCGCCGTTCATCCTGGTGGGCATTCAGCTTGCGCTCATCGCCTGCATTTTATTCATCACCTACTCGCTCGTGTCGTGGCTCCTAAAACCCCTGGCGATCCTTCACGAAGGGGTCGAGCAAATTGGGGAGGGGCACTGGGACTACCGCATGAAGCTTGGCCGTTGGGACGAGCTAGGGGCGTTGGCCGCCCAGTTCAATCGCCTGGCCGGCAAGGTGAAGACGACGTTGGAGGCCAAGGAGCACGTGCTGGTCGAGGTTTCCCATGGGCTATGTAAGCCGCTCGAAGCGGCCAAGGGGATAGTGCGGTCCGTTCCCGCCGACGAGCCGATGATTGAGCTCGCCGAGCGGCTGGCCGAAATGGAAGGCATGGTCGAACGGCTGCTTGAGGCGGCCAAGCTCCACACTTTAAACGGGGGCATCGTGCGCTCGACTGCCGATCTGGTGGAAGAGACCAAGGACGTGGTCGCCGGCTTCCAGGCCAAGGGGCTCCCGCTTGCGATCGTAGAAAACCCGTCGAAGTTAATGGCCCGGGTCGATGTCGCCCGGTACCGGATTTTGCTTTCCAACCTTATCGAGAACGCCCTCCGCCATTCCCCTACGGAAAAAGGGGTCGCCGTGGCTCTGTCACTCCAGCCCCAGCGCGTTCGGTTGGAGGTGCGGGACGAGGGGGAGGGGATTGCGCAGGAAGAGCTCGCCAAGGTCTTTGAGCCCTTCTATAGAGGAGCGGCTAGCCGCAAGCTGGCCCACGGCTTTGCAGAGTCCAAACCGGGGTTCGGGCTGGGCTTAAGCCTTTGTCGCCAGGTCGTGTTGGCCCACGGGGGCACGATCCATCTGGAGAGCACGGTGGGGCGGGGAACCTCCGCGATCGTTCTCCTTCCCCTATAAAATTTCCCTAGAATCTCCGACGATTTACGCGCTGCGCTTTGTTTTTCTGGCCTAACTCGTCCAAGGTATTAAGGTCTGCCACCAGACCCCAATACTTGATCCTTTTGACTGAATGCGTTAGGAGAATACTTGTCCCTTAAACAACAAGTGAAAACTATTGCTTTAATTTCGGTCATTTGCCTTCTTTCCGCCTGCGCGGGCGTTCGTTCGCGCTACCACGAGGTCGGACAAGGGGAAACTTTGCAAGGCATCGCCAAGCGGTTTGATGTTCCGTTGACCGGGCTCGTGGCCTCCAATCCGGAAGCCGCCAAGAAAGTCGAAGCCGGGGACAAACTTTATATTCCGTTCGAAGAGCGAGCCGATTGGGACGCCGATGGCGGCATCAGTGAAGCGGTCGAGCGCCGGGTTCCGGCCGAAGCTTCAAACGGCGAAGCGCAGCCGGCCTTTCTGTGGCCGGTACGTGGCAACCTAAGTTCGTTCTTCGGGCTTCGTTATCGCCACCATAAAGAGTCGAGCCATGAAGGCATCGATGTGGCGGCTCCGACGGGAACGCCCGTAAAGTCGGCCCGTTCGGGCCACATCATTTACGCGGGTAACCGCATCAAGGGTTACGGCAACATGGTTATCATCCGCCACGCGGATAAGTACTCGACCGTGTACGCCCACCTTTCCAAATTCAAAGTGAAGAAGGGCCAGTTCATCGGTCGTGGCCAGCTCGTGGGATTAGTTGGCCGCACCGGACGCGCCCGTGGCGCCCACCTTCACTTCGAGATCCGCGACGGCCAGACTCCGGTGGATCCGATGCAGTTTCTCCCCAGCGGCCAGTACGCCGTGTCGGGCTTTAAAAAGTAGTTGCTTTCGGATTCAGCTCTGTCGCATGGTTGACTAAATCGTCGAGCGGCGTGGTGACCTGCGGCAGGATTCCTTCACCGGGCGCCGGACAGGCGCTTTGATCCGCAACTCCGTAAGATTTCAGAGCCCGAATTCCTGCCGTAGTTTCCGCACCGGCTTCACCGCTAGCGCAGGCGTATGCCAAGGCGCTGGCCACCGCGGTGGCGCAAACGTCGGCGTGCGCGTACGCATAGGCGTATGCGTACGCGGTAACCACTTCGCCGCTCTTGCACGACGCGGATGCCTTCGCAAAACCGAAGCCGATGCCCCAGGCCGAGGCGCAAACCGTTTCAGACGCAAACGCCGCCGCCAGCGCACAGCCACCGATTTCCCCGACCGAGCACTGAAGGTCGCGATCGGCGCCGACTTTTCCGCCACCCGCTCCGCCTCCGATCCCGATACAATTCGGTGCCAGCACCTTGGCTGG
Organism: Pseudomonadota bacterium; assembly: GCA_043740655.1. Classification (GTDB taxonomy): domain Bacteria; phylum Bdellovibrionota; class FAC87; order UBA2466; family UBA2466; genus JBGSST01. The sequence goes on from JAYUBV010000275.1 coordinate 4,346, forward strand.
GTTTACTGCGAAGTGGCCGATAGAGTGGGCGGCGCCGGCTGGGCTCTTACCCCCGGAGGTTTTGGCCACTAATCCCGGCACGACCTCTTTCATAGTAGCAACGGCGTTTAGAAGGCGGCCACGAAAAACATCGTCTTCCATCAGCTTCGAAAGGATGGCGGCGTTGTCCCCTACTTTGTAAATATTGCTATCGGGGTTTTTGAAGCCTTCGACTAACCGACCGACCACGGTTTTCGCGTTGGTCGGGATACCGGACTGTACGTTGACCGCATTGTTCTCAGTTTTGGGTTTGGCGCACGCGACGACGAGGGTAAGCGACGCTAGCGCCATTAGGCGGTTAGCGCTGGAACGAAATGAGGTAAGCGATTTCACGAAGGTCTCCAGTTGGCGTCTAGAGAAAATCTTTTCTGCGTAACGTTATCTAAAGCAAACCGTATACCAGCGTATTCTCGCTCCCCCACTCGGCTCAAAGTGTCTAGTTTTTAGCCGCCTGCTCATAAGACAGTCACGGGTCTTCGGCTCGGGGGCGCCAGGGGGGGAGGACGTCCGTTTGGTAGGTAAGGGTGGGGACGTTGCCGGTTACGCCGGCGCTAGCGGACCGATCGTCCGGCGCGCTGGACCGGACCGAGGCCACATCAGTCTTCAAATTAGAGACGCCTGCCCGAACTGACACCCATTCCGTGCCGTAGTTTGTGGTGCTGACTGCATAGCGTGATGAGGTTTTGAGCGACGTTCGGCCCGCCGAGAGATTTAGGGCGGAGGTGATGATGCTCTACCCAAAGCGAGGCCCCACAGAGCTGCTGATTCGGAAAGTTTGCCTGACACTTTCCTAAGTCCCGCCGATTTACTTCGTGCCGAACCGAAGCTGGGATTGACCGTCCTAAGGACGGCGGAGTTGCCTTCGCCTTTACCCGCTTAGCTTTTTCCACCGGGTCTTTTCGTTCCAAAAAAAGCGAAGCCATCTCTTCCAATGCCATCTCCAAAGTGACGTTGGATTGCTTTGCATGAGAAAGCACTTCCCTCACCCGTTGAAGTTTTCTTTCCAACTCCACCGAAATCCCCACGCGAAGCTCGCTTCGTTCGGGCGCTATAGGTTTGATTTTTTCGCGAACGAATGCTTTAGGGTTGGCCACGGTCACCGCCCGCTCGAGTTCCCGTTGGGGGAGTGTGGCGGCTTTTTGAATCCACTGAGAAGCGCTCTCTGACGTGATCACAGAAGCCACTCGCCGTGCTTGTGAAAGTGAAATCACCCCCGCTTGAACCGCTTCAATTAACTCCGGCACGTCATCGGCCCGGCGAACGACTTTAGAGAAGTAACACGCCTGCGCCTCGCTGAGCCTTAGCCCCTTCGTGCAGTAGATGAAGAGATTGGGATAATTCAGTCGGCTAAATCCGGAACTACGCTGCAGCGAAATTAAAACGGAAAGCAGCTCCGCCTCCGACTGTTTGTAGGTCTTCGCCAACGACATTGCATTTTCATGAAGAAGAATTACGTTCATGAAAAAGTGATAACACGGTGTTTTTCAGCGAGCGGGAAGGCAGCAAGGCCGGGCGTAAAACTCACCATCCAAAAAAGATCTCTAAACCGTCTTAGGACGGCGACCGAAGCCACTTAAGTTCAAACGGAGCCAAGTTTTAATGCCATTCCCGCCCCGACCTCAATCCAACGAAATTTCTCGTCAAGACCAAACCGCACCCTAGTTCGGACCCGCTCCTCAAAGTTTAAGACCGATGTGGCCTCGGCCCGCTCCAACGCGCCCGACGCCCGGACTATTACCGCCACCGTAACCGGCAACGTCCCCACCCCTACCAACGGAACGGACCATCAAAAAACGAGGGACTTCTTTTCTACACC
>JAYUBV010000276.1:0-1822 GCA_043740655.1 Pseudomonadota bacterium
ACCGAAGCAGGTCGAGGAGTGGAACTTAGATCGCCACGGAAAGTTTATTCACGTCGTCACCCTCAAACTACCGGACGGGACTTCAAAAGAGTTTTCGAAACAGATCGGCATCGTTTGCCGGGACGAGCTACGCACACTGCGCAGGTGGATGCTCGAAGCCACGCCGCTCATCAAGCTTGCGGCCTGCGACGGGCAGAAGGCCCCCAACTACTTCCAGTTCCAGGCCACGTTCAAGACTAAGACCACCACGTTTACGTGCGACGGCCCGGCGGAAAAGCTAGCCCCCATCCTTGCCAATGCGTTTCAGCAAATCAAACTCACTCCGTACCACTCCCAATTAGAAACCAAATAGGGGTACAATCCCCCGCATGATTAAAACCATCGCGCGCTGGGTAATGGCTGTTTTTATGATGATGGTGGGGGTGACTCACTTCATCCGTCCCGACGGATTCGTCGCCATCGTGCCCGCGTTTCTGCCGGCGCCGCTGCTACTGGTCTACATTAGCGGTTTCTTCGAGTTCCTGGGGGGATTGGGTTTGCTGATCCCCAAAGTGAAGCGGGCCGCGGCCTGGGGATTGGTCGCGTTGTACATCGCGGTCTTCCCCGCCAATCTCAACATGGCGGTGAATCACCTGCCGTTCAACGGCCATCCGGTGGAGCCGCTTTTCTTGTGGTTACGTTTGCCGATCCAGTTCGGGTTGATTGCGTGGGCTTACTGGCTCACCCGACCCGACTACGGCACGGGGCAGACGGCGAATCGGTAAGCGACGCCAGGCCACGAGCGATCGCCAAAGCCATTCGACCGGACCGTTGGAAAAGACGGTGAGCCAGAGAATGCTCCAGCCCATTTCGGCGAGCCAGATGGCCAAACACACGACGAAGAGCTGCGAGCGATCTAAATGGCCAAACAGGCCAAAGCCGAATCCGTAGAAGATAAAGGCGCCGACGATCGACTGCATCAAGTAGTTGGTAAGCGCCATGCGGCCGGTGGAGCTTAAGGGAAAGGTCCATTTAGACCAGCGCGGAGATTTCACGAACAGCGCCAAGAGTGAAAGCAGACCAATCGCCAGCAACCATCGGACGATGTCGTAGAGCCACGCGTGGAGTAGGACGTTACTGGTCGCAAAGCCGTTGAAACCCGAACGTACCATAAAGAAAGTAATCGTCGCTTGCAGGGGAAGTCCTATGCTGAAGCAAAGCTTAGCCAGTCGAACGTAGTCGGCGCGGTCCCTTTCGCCGGTGATAATTTTCCGCCGGTAAAGCATTATCCCCAAGAGCATCGTGGCGAATGCCTCAAGAAATTCCCAGTAATAAAAAGGCTTGGCCTGGGCGTCCCACCCTTTCTCGGCCGCAAGGCCATAGTTGGCGGCCCAGCCGCTGCGCCGGCGGTGAGTCTCGTCGGCGATTTGCGTCTTATCGGGTGTGCGAGACTCGAGCTGCTCTTCGTAGGCGACGAGCGCCGCTTTCTGCGATCCGGTGAGTTTCTTATTTTCGTTCCGCAGCTGGCGCATCACCCGGCCGCGACGGTCGATCTCCCGCTGTTGGAGTTGATTCCGCGTCGTAAGCGTGCCCATGGTTAGCCACCAGACGGCGATGATGAGCGAAAGCGTGCGGTACGAGAGGTTTCGCATCGGGAAGATCACCAGCCCCGTAATGCCGTAGACAAAGAGAATGTCCCAGTGCCACATCAGAACGTAAGCGTTCATCACGCCAAATAACGTCAGCCACAGACAGCGGCGCATCCATAGCTCGGCGGCACTCGGCCCGCCGTCTTCGGTTTTCTTCTCCGCGTACAGCATTACGCCCGCGCCGAAGAGCAGGC
>JAYUBV010000277.1:0-6195 GCA_043740655.1 Pseudomonadota bacterium
TTTAAGCGCCCAGCCGACATCGGGGGATCCGGTAAACGACAATAACTTCAATCTCTCGTCAGTGGTGAAGAGGTCCGCGCCGTTGCGATCGCAGGGCAAAATCGAAAAGGCCCCTTTGGGCAAGTTGGTTTCCGCTAGCACCTCGCCGATCAAAATCGCCCCGATGGGGGTGCGGCTTGCGGGCTTTAGAACGAAGGGGCAGCCCGCCGCGATGGCCGGGGCAATCTTGTGGGCCGCCAAGTTTAGAGGAAAGTTGAACGGCGAAATGAAAGAGCAGGGACCAATCGGCACCCGCTTCCACATGCCGGTGTAACCCCGGGCGCGCGGGCTGATGTCCATCGGCAGGACCTCCCCGGTCATCCGCACGGACTCCTCGGCCGCAATCCGGAAGGTATCGATAAGCCGGCTGACCTCCCCCGTGGCGTCGCGGATGGGCTTGCCCGCTTCGATGCAAAGTGCCTGGGCAAATTTATCCTGCCGCTCGGTAAACCGTTTCACGCAGTGGTTTAAGACGGCCTGCCGCTCGTAAGCGTACATCTTAGCCATGGGCTTGGTCGCCGCCACCGCCATCCCGATGGCCTCATCGATGAGCTTGGGGTCGGCTAGCGATACGTGGGTGGCGATTTCTCCCGAGAATTTGTCCGTGACGGCCAATTGGGTTTCCGTGCGACGAGGGGCGTTCCCGACGTAGAGGGGATAGTGTTTTTCCAGCATAGGGCCGAAAGTCTGTCATTTCAGGCAGATAAAGCGCAAGGCCAGCAGCAACAAAAAGGGGCCGTCACATAGCCCCCCGCTTTCGCGTTAAGTATTGAAAATGACAAAAAATAATCACCCCGAAATTGCACCCCCAAAACCCTTGTGGTACAAGCCTGAACTTATGTCGCAACAGAATCCCCCCCAGGGGGACGCCCGTGAGGGCAAGCGGGATGGTTTAGGTCCCAAAAAGCCGAAGCTTCCTGGTTTGAACGGAAAAAATGGCGTTTGGACGTGGATCCTTTTTGGACTCGCCGTCCTCTTTTTCGTTTCGGTCTACGCCCGTCCGGACTTCGCGTCGAAAGAAGTTCCGTACAGCGATTTCATCCAAAAGGTGGAGTCCGGGGACATCAAGAAAGTGATCCTCTCCGCCGGAATCATTAAGGGCTTCACGGAAGAGATGGTCGAGCAGCGCCAGGCTGGTCTGCCGCCTCCCACCGTGTTCCTCTCCATGCGGGTGCAGGGGGATGAGGCCGAACTTTTCAAAATGCTGCGCGAGAAAAAGATTCGCTTCGAAGAAGAGAATGTCGCGCTGAAGAATTTGCTTTGGCATTGGATTTTGCCGTTCGTCGCCCTGTTGTTCGTGTGGCGCGCGCTGTTCTCGCGTGCGTTCCGTATGGGGCCCGGCGCCGGTATCATGAGCTTTGGTAAGAACCGCGCTCGCCTGGTGGTTGATGATGCCAAGAAGGTCACGTTCGAAGACGTCGCCGGAGTGGAAGAGGCGAAGGAAGAGCTTTCCGAAATCATCGAGTTTTTAAAGACCCCGCAAAAGTTCCGTGCGATCGGCGGTAAGATCCCTAAGGGCATCTTGCTCGTTGGCCCTCCCGGAACCGGAAAAACATTGCTCGCCCGCGCCGTCGCGGGAGAGGCGGGCGTTCCGTTCTTCTCGTTAAGCGGCTCGGAGTTCGTGGAAATGTTTGTCGGCGTGGGGGCGGCCCGCGTGCGCGACCTTTTCGCCCAGGCGGTCGAGAAATCGCCGTGCATCATCTTCATCGACGAATTGGACGCCATCGGCAAAGTACGAAGTGCTGTTTCCCCCATGGGCGGCCACGATGAACGCGAGCAAACGCTGAACCAGCTGCTCGTTGAGATGGATGGTTTTGACACGCGTACGGGGGTCATCATCATGGCGGCGACCAACCGCCCCGAAACGTTGGATCCGGCGCTGATGCGCGCGGGCCGTTTCGATCGTCAGGTGCTGGTCGATCGACCCGACGTAAAGGGACGCGAAGCGATTTTGAAGATCCACTGCCGCAACGTGAAGATGAAGGAATCGGTCGACCTTAAGGTCGTCGCGGCGCGCACTCCCGGTTTCGTCGGCGCGGATTTAGCGAACGTCGTCAACGAAGGGGCGCTGCTGGCGGTTCGTAAGGGCAAGAGTGAAGTCGAGCTTGTCGATTTCGATGACGCCATCGATCGTGTGATTGCCGGTCTGCAAAAGAAGACCCGTCTCATCAACCAGAAAGAGAAGCTGATCGTCGCCCACCATGAAGTGGGTCACGCGTTGACCACCTATTTCACGCCGGGTACGGATCCGGTGCACAAGATTTCGGTTATCCCGCGCGGCTTCGGCGCGCTGGGGTACACCATGTCGCTACCCAAAGAAGATCGTTATTTGATGACGCGCGAGGAGCTGCTCGCCCGCATCGACGTGCTGTTCGGCGGACGTGTTTCGGAAGAGGTCATGTTCAACGAGATCTCAACTGGCGCTTCGGACGACATCCAGAAAGCTACGGACATCGCCAAACGCATGGTGATGGAATACGCGATGAGCGATCGTATCGGCACGCGTTCCTTCGCGGGCGAACGCTCCCCGTTCCTGCAAGGGGCCGGCGGATCGATGTCCAAAGAGTACAGCGACGCCACGGCCGAGATACTGGACGTTGAAATCCAGCGACTGCTTACCGAATCGTACGTCCGCGTGAAGGCGCTCATCTCCACGAAGAAGGAGCTCCTGGGCAAGATCGCCAAGATCCTTTCCGTGCGTGAAGTGCTGGAGAGCAAAGAGTTTGAAGAGATCATTCGGAACCATGAAAATGGTACCGACGTGGCGGAAACGTCCGCCCCCCCGACGACGGGTACGCCGGAAGTCGAGCGCCCCGGAGTGGATTTTGCGCCACCTCCGCCGGTGACCAGCGACAATGGCTTGCCTAAGCCGGGCGATCTCATTTAAGGTCCTGTTTTCATTGAGGGAGAAGTCTGATGAAGCCGATTAAATGTTACGACAAGCGAACGATGGATCGCTACGTGGATAAAAAAGCACTCGAGACCAAAGAGGTCGACGCCTATCTCAAGTCGTTGCCCGACGAGGCGAACAACGCCGAATGGATCCAAGCCGATGTCCACGACACCTTCCTAGGTGAAGACGGGGACAACGATCGGGGAGTCTAGTCCTTGAAAAATGAGGGGATGCCCATAGCGCAGGAAGGTGTCCCCTTCCTGTTGGTGTTTTTGCTCGCCGCGATTGCGTTTGCAGTAGGTGGCCTTTGGCAGGGCGTACTTCCGTGTTTGCTCATCCTGGGCTACATCGCCTTCTTCTTCCGCAACCCCGAGCGCCTCGCTCCGGTTGGGTCGGCCATGGTGGCGTGCCCCGCGGACGGCAAAGTCATCTACGTAGGTCGGGCTACGGAAGGGGACTTCACCAAGCAGGAATGGCAAAAGGTTTCGATCTTCATGTCCCTTTGGGATGTGCACATCAACCGCTTTCCGGTCGATGGCACGGTCAAGGATATGAAGTACCGCAAAGGCCGTTTCATGGCCGCGTGGGAAGAGGGGGCGTCGCAAGAGAACGAGCGTAACGCCCTTTTGATCGAAACCCACCAGGGGCAACGCCTCGTGGTGGTTCAGGTGGCGGGACTAGTGGCCCGCCGGATCGTTTGTTACCCCAGCATTGGAGCCTTCGTGCTAAAGGGGCAGCGGTTCGGTCTCATTCGTTTCGGTTCGCGCGTGGACGTATACCTTCCGTTCGATGCCGAGGTCCTGGTGAAAGTGGGCGAAAAAGCCCTGGGTGGCGAAACCATTCTGGCCAAGCTGAAGGAAAGCTAATGGGCCCCAAAAACCGACACCAGTACATCGTCGTCTTGCCATCCTTGTTCACGACGGGAAATTTATTTTGCGGTTTCTATTCGATTCTTCACTCGTTCAACCACCAGTTCGATAAGGCGGCCTACGCGATTTTGTTCGCCGGCGTCTTTGACGTGCTCGATGGACGTGTCGCCCGTATCACCAAGAGCACGAGCCAGTTCGGACTTGAGTACGATTCCATTGCGGATGTCGTCTCGTTCGGGGTGGCGCCCGCTATCTTGGCGTTTGTATGGGCGTTGCAGCCCTTCGGACGGCTCGGCTGGGCCGGTGCCTTTTTCTTCGCGGCGTGCGGAGCGCTCCGTCTCGCCCGTTTCAACTCCATGACCTCGGAGTTGCCGAAGAGCTACTTCCTAGGCCTTCCGATTCCGGCCGCGGCGAACCTCGTCGCCGGCGTAGTCATCTCCAGCCAGGAGACGGGCATGAACTACCCGGACGGATTCGTGCTCGGCATGATGTTCGCGTTGGGGCTATTGATGGTTTCCAGCATCCGCTACCGCAGCTTCAAAGATTTCGATCTACGCCACCGGCGCAGCTTTTTCCTGCTCGTTTTTATGGTGGCAGGCCTTGCGCTCATCGCAATCCGTCCAGAGATCACCATCGCGATGGTCTTTGGCTACTACGTAACGTGGGGGCCGATTCGTGAACTTCTTTCGTTCGTGCGCCGCAAGTTTTTCGGCCATAAGCCGGAAGCCAGGCCAGAAGTGGAAATAGGCGGGAAGCGCGGATGAAGTTCGACCAGCTTCCGAAATTAAACCGCATTGCGGTGGTCGGCGCCTGCTCGATGCTGGGCAAAGAGGTCTTGAACCTGCTCGAAGAGCTGGAACTAACGGACGATAAGGTTGTGAAGTACACCATTCCCGGCGTACCCGAAGAGGATATCGACGACGAGGGTGAACTCGAAGCCGTCGACTCCGATAGTTTTTGCAATGCCGATTTAGTGCTGTTTGCCTCGCCGGCCGACATCACCCGCCGCTTCCTTCCCCATGCTCAGAAGGAAGGCTGCCTCATCTGGGATTTTTCCGGAGCGTTCCGTTCGCTCGAAGAGGTACCCATGGTGGTGCCCGGAATCAACGAAAACGAATTGCTAAGTTACCAAGGCCGCGTCGCTTCGGGCCCCATCTCGGGGGCCGTGCCGTTGGCCCTGGTGATTAAGCCTTTCCTAGAACAATACGGCGTGAAGAATGCCGTGGTGTCGACGTACCAGCCTGCCTCGGAAATGGGGAATTGGGGTTTTGAAGAGCTATCGTTCCAATCCGCGCAGATGTTGAACGGAACCGACACCGAAAAGGAGAGCTGCCCGCATCCGCTAGCCTTTAATTGCATTCCTTGGATCGGCGAAGCGTCCCCCGCCGCGGACTCGACCGAAGAGAGCCGTATGCGTTCGGACGTTGAGCGGTTACTCGGCCTGCCAATCGCGATGCACATCACCGCGGTACGGGTCCCCACCTTTTACGGCTTCGGCGCCAGCGTTTACTTAGAGCTCGATACGCCCGTGACGTCGCTAGAGTCGGTGCGCGATCTGCTCGATAAGGCGACCGGCCTTAAAGTGTGGGACAAGCCCGAATCGCAGGTGTTTCCTACGAACCGCGAGTGCTCCGGTGCCGATTCCGTTTTCATCGGCCGGTTGCGTTTGAGTCAGAACCATCCCGCGGCGATTAGCTTCTACCTCATGTCGGATAATCTTCGTCGGGGCGCCGCTTTGAACGCCCTCGAGGGGATCGAATATTGGCTACGCACCAAGAATCCGGCGACCGTGCTTCATCATCCGGGGACCCACACGCCTACCGAACCCCTTACTCACTGAGGCGCCATGACGTTCCGGCTCCTCATCGAGTACGACGGCGGCCTTTACCAGGGCTGGCAGAAGCAGGCGGGTGGCGCTTCCGTGCAACAGACACTAGAAGAAACGATAAGCCGCTTGGCGGGCTACCACGTTATCGTGCTCGGCTCTTCGCGCACCGACAGCGGCGTGCACGCGCGCGGGCAGGTGGCCCATTTCCGGTTGAAAAAGGGGAATCCGATCCCCCCCGAACGCTGGTGCCATGCCCTAAATTTTCATCTGCCCAAGGACATTCGCGTGATCCGCGCGGACGTTGTCGGCGACGAGTTCAATGCGCAGAAAAATGTTCTCGCCAAAGTTTACTCGTACCGCATCTTAAACACCGACGTGACCAGCGCGCTCGACACGCGAGTGCTTTTCTTTCCGCGCCCGCTCGACTGGGCGGCGATTCGCTCGGCGCTGCCGCACTTCATCGGCCACCACGACTTCAAATGTTTCCAAGGGGCGAAGTCGCTCGTCAAGACCTCGGACCGCACCATCTATCGATTTGACCTGCACCGCGAGCCCGTAGGGTTACG
>JAYUBV010000278.1:0-6190 GCA_043740655.1 Pseudomonadota bacterium
GGTACCAGCCCTAGGTCCGAAACGTTCTTCAGGCGTCGGGGCATTTCCACCGACAGCTGATTGGTGCCTTCGGTGATAGAACCTCCGGTGCGTCCCCCCAGCGCGCCGGCAATGGCGGCGTCGACGTCTTTGGGAAAGAGTTGCAGCGCCGCGAGCGTGTTGGGATCGAAGATCACCCTCACCTCTTTACTCGACGGATTCCACAAGACCGGCTCGTCGGCGTCCTTCACGCGGGCGATGCGGGGGCCGAGCAACGGCTCAATGTAATCGTAGAGCTCATCGAGATCCCGCGAGTCGCTGTAAAAGCTGACCGCGAAAAAACCCGAGTTCTCGTTGTCGAGACGTACGCGCATCCCGTCGCGCGACTCTTCCGACAAACGGGCGACGTAGGCGTTGGCTAGTGTTTGCACTTCCTTCAGCGCGGCGTTGGGGACCACGCCCCATTTGAAGTGCACGTGGTAGTTCACCGAGCGCGAACCGTAAGTGGCCTCGATGCGTTCGACCTCCACTTTTTCCGTGGTGATGCCACGAATCTGATCCTCGAACCCTTTGCCGTAGGTGTTGAGAAATTCTTCGGAAGTTAAACTGCCGTAGGGAATGCTGATCCAGATGTCGGGCTTGGAGCTGTTGGGAAAAAGAGAAACGGGCAGCTTGAAGCCGGCAAGGATACCGGCCAACGCCAAAGTGCCCAAAAACAAATAGACCCGCATCGGGGAGGAGTAGAGCTTTTTCAAGACTTAGGAGCCCCTTCGGCCGACAAGGTTTGCACCTTTACCTCTTCACCCTCGCCGACGAACCCGCTCGACCGCACGATGACTTCGGAACCTTCCGGAACTCCCTTGGCGATCTCCACTTTGCCTTGGCGAGAGGGGCCGAGCCGAACCAGCACGTACTTTGCCTTGCCCTTCTCCACCACTCTCAGTGCTGGCTCACGGCCGCGGTAGACCACGGCGCTTTCGGGAACTTCCACGCCCTGATGCTCGCGCACTTTGAAACTGACTTTGCCGATGAGTCCCGGCGGTAACGCGGCGTTTTGATCCGCGTGGGCCGCGGCAAGCTCGACGGTGGCGGTTCCGGTGCCCGAATCCACGAACGGGCTCACGCCCAAAACGGTGACCGGGATAGTTTTGTCGTACGACGTAACCGTGAGATCGCCCTTCGAACCGTGGGTGATGGCGAACAGGTCCGCCGCCGCCACTTCGATGAGAATCTTAATTTGCGCCGGATCGGTTACCAGCGCGACCCGCTGGCCCTTGGACACGCGGCTGCCTTCCGTCACCTCCACCGCGCTGACGACTCCGGCGACGGGGCTGCGCACGATCATCGGGGCGTACTGATAGATGGGGTCCGTATTGGCGATGGTCAGCACCGCATCGCCGCGCTTCACGGCCCGGCCTAATGGGGCGGAAACCTTTTTCACCACGCCGTCCGTTTCGGCCAGCAATGCCGCGGAGGTCTTAGAGACCAAACGGGCGGGGTAAGTCAGACGCTCGTGCAGTGCCGTCGCCAGCACTTTTTCAGTAAAAACGGTAGGCGCCGAAGGTTTTTCGGGAGCCGCCAGAGCCAAGCCACACAGGCCTAGCGCGAGAATTCCAACCCAATTTTTCAACACAACTTCCCCCTGCTCAAAGAACGACAGTGCTACCACAGCTGGCGCTATTTAGGGAACGGCGCAGCAAACACAAAAACCCAAACTTAATTCGTATTGATACCGACGCCCGGCCCAACCCATGCGTGACGAAAGTGCTCCAAAATCATGAGTTAAGCGGTGCGGGATGGGGGGACCGAGCGTATGAACGTCCGCATGACCTGCCCTTGGGAAAGCTGGCGACCCACCACGATGTATTTTTGCGAAACGGCCCTGTGCGCCTGGGTGAAAACCCCGGGCAACGCCTGGTCCAGCTTCTTCCACCTGGCGATCGGCTTCTACCTTTGGTTCCGCTGGAAAAAGACCCACTCCGTGATGGCGAAGAGCTGGTTCGTCACCTGTACGGCCATCGCGTTTGGCAGCTTTTTTCTCCACGCGAGCATGACGTTTGCCGGGGAGTTCACCGACCTGTCCGGCCTTTTCCTACTAACCGCCTTCACCCTGCTGTGGAACTTGGAGCGTTACCATCGGGCGCCGCTGGCCCGGTTCTGGGCCTATTTCGCCGGCTTAGCGCTAGCGCCTTTAGCCGCCATGCTGGCCTTTGGTTCCGTCGGGGTCTCGCTGTTTAAGGCCCTCGTCGCCTGCTCGCTGGGGGTGGAGTTTGCCCTGTGGCGCCGCGGGGACAACGCGCCCTACGTTTACCTCGCCCTTAACTGCCTCACTTTCTACATCGCCTACAAGGTCTGGTGGCTCGACGTCGATAAAGCCTGGTGCAATCCACACAGCCACGCGATATCGGGCCACGTCGTTTGGCATTTGTTATCGGCCTTAAGCCTTATCCCGCTAGCTAAATTTTACGAGCCGTTCCGTCGATAACCGGTGCGAATTGGCCCCGTAGGATCTTTTTGACGCCAGCTCCGAGCGGGCTTTGGGCTCAAAGTTCTTACGTCAACTCGGGCACGCCCCTTGCTCTAGTCGTAGTTCGACTAAGAGACCGGTGCGTCATGCTCCGGTCTCGAATAACGACAAATCCACACGGGGGACCGAGCGATGAACGAAACTATCACGAAGAACAAGGCCTGGGCCTTGGGTGCACTGGCAATGTGGTCGGTGGCGTCCATGGCAGACACTACCGCGGCAACGGGCACGCCCGCCGCCGCCGTCGCCCAACCCGCGACCTCGGTTACGGCAGCGGTGCCCGCCGCCACGGGAAGTACTTTCTACGGTTTGGCGGACGTTCGTCCTACGGTCAGCGTAGTGGGTGCGGCTAACGCGATGATGGAGAACTGGTTGGAAGCGGGCGTTCAGATCAACCCCAACGTTCGCCTCACTTACGTGGCGATATTCGACAACAGTCTGAATTCTGGTGCGGTAAAGAACGATTTTAAATTCTACAACGGCATCCTACGTTTGAAGGTGAAGAACGTATTGGAGAGCGACGATAAATCAACGTCGCTTAACCTTCAGGCACGCCTGTTTACGCCCACCGATTCCGCCGAACGCGACAAGGGTTTCATTACCGGTACACGTACGTACGCCACGCTCAGCAAAAAATTTAGCGACAGCGTCTCGATGACGCTGACGTCGGCTCCTCAGCTGAATTTTTATTCGAAGACTGGATTTGGCACGAGCGCCAACAAGGGGCTGCTTGAACACATGCTGCTGTACGAAGTCACGTTGAAGATCTACGGACCCGTCAGCTTCTCCATGCCGATCTTGCTGCAATCGGCGCAGTACCAGAATTACCAAGCGGGCGCGAAACGTAACGGTGCCTTGGTAAACAATCTGTGGACTTGGCCCGAGCTTGGCTACGCGATTAACGACAACCACACCGTGGGGTTGAGTTTCCGCACTGACAATCTCGCGGCGGAGGATCTGTCTAAGCTAACGATCGGTGATGGCATCGACAAAGGCGTGGCGCAGATCTTCTGGACGGGAACGTTCTAACGACGTCGTTACTCTAGACGGGGACGTTCTCGCTACGTCGTTGCGAGGCCGTCGGCCGAAGCAATCTATTCCTACTCACCGGCGCTCGGGAAACCTGGCGCCGGTTTTTTTTGTGAGATCGTCTCATTAGTATCCGCATAAAAACTCCTGACCGTTTCCGAATTGGTTTTCGTTTCCGGCCCCCGTCATTCGAAATTAACCATCGCGGGGGAACGTACCGTCTCGTTGATTTCCCTTAACGATGCCAGGGGCGTACGCCTACAGACTTGGTCGGCGCGAAGTGAAAAGCTTATCGACGATGTGACGTTTTAACGAAGAGGTGATTCGTTAGTCCGTTATAAGTTAATTCGCCCGAACGATCGAAACCGAGCTTTCCGATGATTTTTAACGACGCCGCATTTTGCGGTAACGCGAACGCATGCAGCCGCGGATGTTTTAACACCTCGAAATAATATTTAATTGCGGCGGTTGCGGCCTCGGTAGCGTAGCCCTTCCTCCAATGCTGCAACATCAGTCGGTATCCTAGCTCGTGTCCGGGCGTTCCTCCGTTGTCGAAGGGCTCGATCCCGCACGTCCCGACGAACGACTGGGTTCCCTTTTCGTACACGACGTATTTTCCGAAACCCGTTTCCGCAAACTGCTTGGCGCGCTTAGAAACTTTTTCTACTAGCTCTGCTTCGTCCTTAAAGGAGAAGAACCCCGGCGTGGAAAAACAGGTGTACCCCACGTCACCCGACATCAAGCGGTGCGCCGGAAGCTGGTCCAGGGTCCAGCCGTGAACGGTAAGGCGTTCGGTTTCAAATAGCATGGCCGAGGTTTAACGAGTTCGTCGGCGTAAGTCGAGCAGGCGGGTAGGGGCTAACCCAGCAACCCCGTTAGGGTTTGGGCACTTTGGGCGACCTAGGCACCCTGAAGCCAGCGTGAATACGACGGATGAGCGTTGTGCACACCGTGTATTCACCCCTGGAAATTGGCGCGCCGGATGCAATTCTATCTAGCGTAAGCAGCTGGAATTGCATTTTGGAGACGCATCATGGTTCGCAGAAATACGGTCCTCGTTCTTCCCTTCACCGTTGCTCTTCTTTTTTACGCCTCGTTTTCGCTCGCCACCGACCGTAAAGACGGGGCAGGCGGTGCTGTGCCCCCGCTGAAAGTTGCTGGCGAAGTCCAAACCGCCAAGGGAGCCGCCGACCACCAAGAGGCCGATAGACTCAGGAACGAGGGAAAGACTAGCGAGGCCGACAAGAAAGACGCCGAAGGCACGCTACACGATGCGCAGGCTAAGGCCTTTAACGAGGCTGAAACGGGTTGCAAGAAGGCGGCCGATGCGGCAACGGACCAAGGCGAGGGAGCCCCTCCTTCGGCCCCTTCCCCCGCGAAACCGCCCGAAAAAACGGAGGAAGAGAAGAAGGCCGCGGAAACTCCGCCGCCGACGCCAGCCCCGGTGGTACAGAACACGCCCGCTCCGCAGGCAAAGCCGGACCCCGCTCAACAAGATTTACTCGCCAAAATCGACGGGTTGAAACCGGAACCCAGCAGAAGCCCGGGCCCATCGCAAGCCACCCTCGATACGGACGCCAGGATTGCCGCGTTGAAAACTCAAGAGGCGAATCAGATGGCCGATCACGTCCAAACCATCATCGACCAGCGGAACGCCGTCCGTGCTCCGGGCAATCGCGTAGGCGAAACCGTGTCGGTGGCCGCGGCCCAGCCCGCTAAACCTACGGTGGCCGAACAGCTAGTCTCCTTCGACCAGCGCAAAAAGGCCGGCCGCGCGATGCTGGATAATGGCGTTAAGGCCGCGCTAGAAAATTAACCATCGCCGCGTTGGTTAGCTCGGGCGTCTCGTACTGCGGTAAGTGCGCCGCCCCGGCCACCGAAATGAATAGGGAATGGGGCATCAGCTCGCCCGCTTTCTTATGGTTGTAATAAGGAAACGTGCGGTCCATCACGCCCCACAACAGCAGCACGGGAAGCTTGCTGCGGCCGACCTTCTCGTAGCCAGCACTGAAATCATTCACCGGCATCTTCCGCATCGTGGATAAAATCGCACGCTTAGTTCCCACCACTTTCAGCTGGGCGTCGAACGCCTGCTGCATTTCCGGAAAGCGATCCGGATTTACAAAGTACTTGCGGTGGTGCGAGGGAAGAATCTTTCCCCCGACCGCCCCCATCAGGTAATCCCCGAGCACCGGCACCGCCATCAACGCCGCCGCGGGCGACGCCTCAATGGGGAAACCGGCGGGGCCAATCAAAACTAATTTGCTCACCATCTCCGGATGCTGGTTGGCGAAGTTAGAGGAAATGATGGCGCCCATCGAACTCCCCACCAAAATCACGGGCGTCTTCAGTTTTAACCCGACGATGAGGTCCTGCAGCTGCCGATCGAACAATCCACTCTGATAATCACCCTGAACCCGTTCCGAAAGACCGCGCCCGAACAGATCGTAGCGCAACACCCGGTAACCAGCTTCTATCAACGCCGGCACCGTCTTGTCCCAAACCTTCATCGGCCCCGAAACGCCGTGCACCAACACGATGACCGGCGCCGACTCCGGGCCGGTCAGCTCGAAGTGAGTCGAACCTTGCCCGCTCGTGTAGTGAAATCCGATGGATTGGCGTTTTAACGCGTCCGTTAACTGCACCGATTCATCG
>JAYUBV010000279.1:0-6189 GCA_043740655.1 Pseudomonadota bacterium
GAGACGACCGAACGTCCTTGTGAAATTTTCAAATATGCATACTTCATAAGTTGCTCCCCTCCCTTGTAGGGGTGCATAAGTTGAGCCGTGGATCTGGACTCAGGGAAAGCACGCAACCGCTCCGTAGATCGGTTTATTTTTGACACCGTGTTGTCGGACACAATTTGAATCGATGAATCGGTTGCTTTTCTAGCTACATGGTCCGGTGCACAAAAATGATCCACCCACGAATCAATCAATTTGGGATGGACCGGAAGGATAAAGCGGTGAATCCACTCCCGTTAGGTGGGTAGTTAGGCGTACCTGCGTCCTTACCGCGTCTGAATTTCGGCTTGCGAAAAACTAAGGTGGGAGAGAAAAGTGAGGAACAGAATGTTGGTTTGCAGTGCATTGACTCGGTTTTCAGCCCTGTTTTCCGAAAAGCTCCTTCACGTAATAATCTCGGTTGCGCAAATAGACGGAGCCCGCCACGGAGGTGGGGTTCATAAGGCTTTTCGGGCCAGTAAATTCGTGCTCGTTATCACCGGGCTGTTTTTCCGAGGCTGCCCTCAAATCGGGAATTCGGGCATCGCCCTGAACGTGTTCTCGGTGTAGTAGGCAGTGCCCTAACTCATGGAGCAGCAGGGCTTCGCGACTAGCGTCATCTAAGACGTCCCACTTTTCCGGATCGAGTAGAACCTTGCGGCCGTGGAGGAAATGCCACTCGCAGCGACCGGCTTCGGCGCCGTTGAGTTTGGCGAAACCAATGCTGAGCGAATTGTCGCCCAAAGTTTCGCGTCCGTTGCTTTTGGAGTAACCCTCGAACTGCTCGAAGTAAGCGGTGAAGGGGCCATGATCTACGGCGGGCAGCTGAACGCCGCGACCGCAGCTCATCAGCGTGAACATAAACAAGATTGAAAATACGCCACGAATTAGCACGTCCGATCCCCCGACCGGCAGCTGTTACAAGTTCCGCGCCACCGCCTAGCCGCCTGGACTAGGCTTGTACGGGCGCACGAGGGTTAGGCACCGGGGCCAATTTGCGGCTCGAAAAGGTGGCGGGCCCGAGATTCTTCGTCCCTAGTCATGGGGAGGGGGCGAAATTGGGCCGCCGGAGGCTCGTGATCCTACGCGTCGTTTTCGCCGGAATGAGCGCCTTGGGCGAATTATTTAGGCCTCCGGCTCATGATTGCTCACCTCATCACAAGGAGTCGGCGGGCCCATCGCTAAATCTCAATTCAACCCTAGGGACTTGAAACCCGAGAACGCTAAACTGTAATGGTCGCGTTCGGTCTCGGCTAGCTTCACGGCGGGAAACCGCTCGAGAATCCCGCCGAACAGCGCCATCATCTGAAGTCGCGCCAGCGGGGCGCCTAGACAGAAGTGTGCGCCGTGGCCGTACGCAAAGTGCGGATTGGGGCTGCGCCGAATGTCGAGTTTTTCGGGGTCCGCGAATACCGTCGGATCGCGGTGCACGCCGTGGGTGGAAACGAAGATCACATCCCCCGGTAGAATTTCCGCCTGGCCGATGCGCGTGGCTTCTTTCGCGACGCGGAAGAGGAACGTCACTCCCGGATCCCAGCGGTTGAACTCTTCGATCGCGGTGGGCAACGCCTCGGGGTGGGCCTTCAGGTCTTCCAGCACGTCCTGGCGCGAGAGCAGGGTGAACAGGTTGTTATTGATCTGATCGGTCGTCGTAACCTGACCCGCCACCAGCATCATCACCGCCTGGGCGATGAGGCTCGGCTCGTCGAGGCCGATCTTACGGTTCTCTTCGATGAGCATGGATAAAAAGTCGTCGCCGGACGTCTGCGTACGTTCGGCCACCAGCCGTTGTAGGTAGGTGACGATCCCTTTGGCGCTGACGTTCACCTCGATGCCGTCCTGGTTACGGTACTGCGAGGCGCCACCAAAAAATTGCGTCATGTTGAGTGACCAGCGGAAGAAATCTGGCCGTTCCGCCTCTCCGATCGAAAATAGATCCGCCAATACGAGCGACGGAAGTTTCCGGGCGACGTTGGCCGCGAATTCGAAATTACCGGAAGCGAGCCCGTCGCCCATTTCCTTCAGGAGCCGGTCGACAGTTTTGCGGGCGACCTGCCCATAGGCGCGGATGACCTCGTCGGAGAAGGCGTGGTGGGCCACTCCGCGGCGCTTCTGGTGTTCGGCGCCATCATTCATGATCATCATGCGTTTCACGACGCCGAAGAAATCCGGAATAAGGCTCAGGTCCAGGTTTGGCATGCGGCTCACGAAGAACGAGCTGCGATCGCACGATAGTTCTGGGTCGCGCAGCGCCTTCTTCGCCAAGTCATAATCGGTCACTAGCCAGAAACCGCCGGCCGCCCAGTAGCAGACATCGCCCAACGATCGTACGTGCTCGGCGAACTCCTGCGGCGTGGAGGACTTTTTCTTGTCGAGGAGGGAATCGGGTCCGCTTTTAGTCAGCTCGGCCTTGTTCATTTCAGTTGTATCCTGCGAATGTGGCGAGGGGAGTTTTCAGAAAAAGCCCGGCGTCCGTGCATCAGCGCGTGGTTGTCGGCGAGTAGCAGATCACCCGTTTGCCATTCGTGCCGGTAACAAAATCTGGGATCGTAAAGCTGCTGCACGAAAAAAGATTCGATCTCGCGCGCGGCGGCGGCGTCCACTCCCGACACATTAATGTCGACGGGGTTTTTGCTCGTGGTGACCCTCTCGGCGAAGCGTACGATCGGCGTGCCTTTGTGAGGGTGTCGACCAAACAGCGGAATCGTGACCGAGCCGCCGTAGTGGGCGACCTTTTCGGTGGTGTACGTAATGGCGGCGTCTTTCCACGCTTGGCGTTTTACCTCTGGAATCGCGGTATATAGTTTTTCCGCGTGGCTAAACAAGGTCTGGCCACCGGCTCCGGGGGCCGGGGCCTCCAAGCACTGGAATACCAGTACGCTGGGGATTTCGAAGAAGACACCGTCCCAGTGAAACGGGACCTCTTCGCGGGAAAAGAGGTAATTCTTGGCCTCCTCCTCCACCTTCAGCTCCATCACCGGGCCGAAGTTCCATTCTAGGCAGGGGCCGGCCGATCGCACGTAGGCGAGCAATTCAGCCTGACTCAGGCGGGGGAAATCGCGCACGAGGGTCCAGCCGTCGCGCTTTACGTTTTCCAACAAGGAGTGAATCGGAGTCACGGCGTCACATTCCCCGTCGCAGCTCGAAAAATGCAAACTGATTATCGAAAAAACTCAATGCCGCCCCCTGGCGCTCGGCCTCGTAGCGGGGCATGAGGCACGGTCCGGCGTCGGTTATCACCAAGACGTTGTGCCACGGCGTTGCCCAGCGATTGGGACCGGGAACGAGCTGAATGCCCAGTTTCGGCGAAGCGGCGGCGTGCGGGTGAATCGATAGACGAATGGCTTCGGGAAATTGCAATTCTACCAATCGGCTGAACGCCTGGCTGCGTTGGATCACTCGATAAGCCCGCTGCTTGCTGCGTTCGCGCAATTGATTGCGGCTTAACTGCGGAAATAGCACCAGATCATCCTCAAAGAGAAAACGGTGGATGCCGTTGAACAGCGCGCGGCCGTCCTCGCTTGCGTGGCATTCCAGTTTGATTTCCGGAAGCGGTTGCGCAAAGTCCTTCATCATCTGTGCCCGGAGCGAATCGCCTTTGAGCCTCGGGTAGAGCGAGCGGGCGGAAAAGGTGGACAGCGAATCGAAGCCGAAGCGGACGATGATCTTTTCGATCTCTTCCTGGAAACGATCGATCCCGGGATCGCTGACGTGGACCAGATCGGCAAAGATGTGGCCGTCGGAACAGACCCGGATTTCCGCGCCCGGCGCATAGACCGTTTGGATGTCGGAAGCCAAACGCTGCAACGTGCGCAGCCCTTCGACCTCGCCCAGGTCGGCGTGTTCACTGAACGTTTTTTGGCGATTGGGCGACTTCGCCGGAAACCCTAAGATGACCAGTTCAACGGGCTTGCCGCTGGCGATGAAGGAGTAAGCCTGGCGCTGGCGCTTTTCAGCATGGGCCGAGATTTCTAGGGGCAGCTCCGAGAGGAAGTTTCCGCGGGATTCGAGCAGTTGATTGATGGCGCGAGCGGTTTGCATGGTCATTCCTTAGGGTCGGGCAGCATTAATTGGAAACAAATGTCGTCCCACCACTGGCCGTTTTTAAAACCGATTTGACGAAAATGGCCAACCGGTTCGAAGCCGATTTTTTTTAGCAAAGCCTGGCAGACTAAATTCTTAGAGTTCACTCCGGCGATGACGGAGCGGAACCCGGCCGCAACCGCGCTATCGTAAAGGCGCTCGACCAGCACGGTACCGTGGCCCAGGCCCCGAGATTCGGTGGTGAGATATACCTGGGCCGTGGCGGTCAGGCGGTAACCGCTGGCCGGATGAAAGGGCGTGAGGGCGGCGAAGCCTAGAATCTCACGGGTTCCGTTCGTGCCGGTATCAGCGATGAGGACGGGAAATTTACGCTCCAGCAGTGACCTGAGCCATTCGCGGCGCTGCGTTTCGGAGTGGCGGACCGTCTCGTAGGTAGCGTGCCCTAACTCAACCTCTTCATTGAAGATGCGGGCGATGGCGCCGGCATCTTCAAGAATGGCCTCCCGGACCTGTACTGGGTTTTGAACTCGTGTGCCCATGGGTCCAATGTGACCCGCGGGGTGGCATAAATAAAATGAGAACTGTGGATTGCAGCTATTGCTTAAAACTATGACTTCGGAGAAGGGGGGCGGTTTAGTGCCCGGCTTTGCGCGGATCCGTTTTCGGAGGGGGGGACACCGGGCCAACGGAAACGGGAAGCGGGGCGGGAATGGCCACTACGTCGAGTGGCTTTGTCTGCTGGGCGGTGCCGACTACGCCGTTTATGCTCGCGGCGAGCGTTACGGGCGGTTCGACGGGCTCCGGTAAGGTGAACCGCACCTCGGCGTTGAATGGTTGACGGGTTTCCGAAGCGGCAACTCCGATGGGCAGGGCGATGGCCTGACCGGCTTCCAGAGTGATTCCTCCCGGAGGAAACGTCAGACTCATCGCTACGGGGGCCGGATTCGGCTGAAGCACGAAGGCCAATTTGTCCGGCGAAAACGAAATGGGGAGAAAACCAGCATTCTTTATGTGAAGCGTTAAATTCGCGATGGAACCAACGGGCACCATGCCCATGGCGTGATTGGGCTTAGAAACGACGGGTTTAAAAATAGGCGTCTCGTTTGGCTTGGTAGTCACCGCAATCTGCAGGCAGGGGGCCGGACCGCGTGTATAGGTGGCAAGGGGCACGTGGTAGCTGGATTCATTAGCATCGTTCGACTCTAGAATCAGTTCGCCCGTATAGGTTCCCTCGGCGTGCCCACCGGGGAATTCCACGGTGAGGATGCGATGTTCGTTCGGCTTAAGCGTAATCGGGAAAGCGGTGTCGACTCTAAAGAGGTCGGCGTGAGTGCCCTCCACCTTGCCCGACGCCACGGTCAACGGCGATCGTCCACTGTTGTGTACGCGGTAAGCAAGCTTTTGCGGTGAGTCTTCGCACTGCCCGGGTTGGAGCGGGGCGGTCGAGGCGAGCAAACGGGTTTTAAAACCGTTGGGCAAAGGGATGTTTTCGTCTTTTTGGACTAAGGCAAGCGAGAGCTCAGGCCCGTTACCGGAGTTTCCGGTGAGCTCGACGCGGTAGGCGCCGTGATTTTGGGACACTACGAGCAGGGTTGCTTTTTTCTCACCTCCGGAGCGCGGCGTGAACATCATTTTAATGTTGAATGTCGACTGCTTCAGCGGCATTGGTAGATCCGTTTTGTCGACTATAAGAAAATCGGTAGCATTGGGACCGGTGACCGTTACGGCCGAGATCACCACTTCATCCTTCGGGTTTAAGTCGTAGACGTAGAACTCGGCCATGTTGCTCGTTTGGCCGCGCGCCACGTAGTCAAAATCGTAAGTGAACCGCCTCGCGAAAAGTGCCTTCACCGCTTTAGGATCGTTTTTCAGCGCGATGGCACGTTCGTTCTCTTTGTCCGATAGGTCGAGGTTATGCGTGATCTGGAATTTGGTCGTGTCCGGGTAGTTTATTTGGACGGCCTCTTCGGTTTTCCAACACGCCGAAAAGAAAATCAGCGATCCGAGGACCAAAAAGCGAACAGAGGATGGTTTCACCAAGTCTCCCAATTGATTCGTTACCTAATTTTACCCCGAAACCCGTATCCACCGGCCCAAAAAAAAGCGGGAGTCTCGTTAAGA
>JAYUBV010000280.1:0-6173 GCA_043740655.1 Pseudomonadota bacterium
CCGCTAGGCACGGAGACGGACACGCCATCGATCGTACCGTCGGTAGCGTTAGTCGAGTTCATATCCAACGCGACCTTCTCGCCGACGAGTACGGAGTCCGGCGTTGCGGTCAGTGTGCAGCGGGGAAGCTGCGGTGTGACACCGTTCTCGACGGTGTACGTTGCGGAACAGCTTCCCGATCCACCGGGGCCGTTGACTGCGCCCTGCGCCGAGAAGGTACCGAGGTTATTCGCCACCATCGACTTGGATCCAGTGGGGAAGGTTACCGACGAGCCATCGATACTGGCCGCGTCCACTTTTCCTTCCGTTTGAATCGAGAAGACTATCGTATCGCCTTTTTTCACGACGGACGGATTAGCGGCCAATGAACATTTAGGAGCCGTCGGAGGTATAACGCCGCCGCAGTTCTCATTCACACCGCAAATCTTCACGCCGTTGTTGTTCGCGAAGTCCTTCAGGAACTTCTGGCTCTCGTCGATATCCAGGCGCAAGCTCCAGTTGGTGTCCGCCAAGTTCCCTTTGGTCGTGATACCCAACAGAAAGTCCTTGCCGTCGACTTTGCCGAGCGCGGGGCCGCCGGAGTCGCCGAAGCAGATGGCCGCGCCGCCGGCTTGGCGGGAGACCATGTCGAAATCTTTAAAGCCCGTGATTACCGTCGAGCCGATGCGCAGAACGCCATCGCTGACCGGCGGCTCACCCGGGTTCGGCTTTTTCACGCAGCCGTAACCGAGCAGCTGAATGCCTAAATTCTGCGAGGCTTTGCCACCAACCGATACGAAGGGCACGCCGGAAATTTCTTCCGTCACTACCCCCAGCGCCACGTCGTGATCCGACTTGGGGTAGTTGTAGATCGGGCTTCTCGTCATTTTTGCGGAATAGGATTTGCCGCCTAACTTGAAAACGGCGGTGCCACCGTCGGGCACGCAATGGGCGGCGGTAATCAAAGTCTTAGGACCCACGAGGGCGCCGGTGCAGGGCGCGCCATTCGTCATCACGCTTACCACGTAGGTGTACGTACCCGGCGTAACGGGCTGGCCGTTGATCAAACGAAAGGTGGTTTCCACCGCGTGGGAGATTCCCGACACGGACAAAATCAAAAGGGCGAGCAGCGCCAACGGAGAAGTTTTCCGATGCGGGAGCTTATGGCGAAACATGGGGGACTCCTTATTGAGTTTAGGGCAAGTTCAAATTCGATATTAGCACCGGCTATAGGGGTAAAAGGAAGTGGGATGTGTCGTCGTTATCAGTCGTTAAACAGAATCTTCGAGATAACAACGCGTAGAAATGCCGCGAGACGTTTAGGACAAGGTGTTACGAATTTTTACTTCGTGATAGTGGTGAACCCGCGAGCCGAGCCAGGGGTTGCCGCCGAGGCGGAAGTATTCACCCGCTGCGCTACCAAATTTCCCACCGGATCATTTCCGGGAGAACGGAACGCACGGCCCGCGTCACCGCGACCGGCGCCGCAGGCGCCCACGCCGAGGGCCCGTTTTTCCGAGCAGAAGTCTTTGAAGCCACCCACGTAGGCCATTAGGCCCATGCCGCGCGCACGCGGATTTGCTTTGATTTCACGCGCTGCGAATCCGACGCCACCGCCACTCGTAGCCGCCGCGATTTTGGCGCCGATGCCACCCGAGTCGCCACCGTTATCGGGACCAGCCCCTGCTCCGCCTTCTCCGGCGGCACCGCCATAATCCGTAGTGCGCACGAACGACGCCGTGGTGCCGCGTCCTTCCCCGCCTCCGCCGCCTTCGCCCACGTTGGGCACGTTGCTGCCGCCCGCACCAGGTGGCTGTCCACCCGCTACGGGAGGATTGCCGCCACCGCCGCCAGGCCCCGCGGCCGCGCCGCCCGATTCCGCACGTCCGCCGCCACCGATGGAGCTACCCGTCTTGCCCTGCTGGGGCTGAGGTTTCGTTCCCGCGTTTTTAGCGCCGGAGGCGTACGAGAAAGGTTGAGTGCGGCTCGCACCTCGCGTCGATTCGATTTTGGGCATTTGGAAATTACTCGTCGGCAAAGCCCCGCGCTCGGGAAATCCGCCGCTCGGAGAGATCAGTCCATTCAAACCTTGCGACAGACTACCGCCGTCCGGGAAACCGGGAAGTTTCATCGATTCCAGTTTTACCGGCTCAGCGCCCTTGGCGGCTTGCAGACCCTGTCCACCGCCACCGCCCGCTCCCGCACCCGATCCACCGCCGGAGCCGCCGCCACCGCTCGAACCACCGCCGCCGGAGTTGTTGCCGAGGGCCTTGTTGGCCGCGTTAGGATCGTTCATCTGATCCTGCAACGCCTGTTTCTCATTTTCCAAACTCTTGATCCGGTCATTGATACCTTGGATGTCGCTGGCCGCCTTCGTTTCCACGGCGCGCAAGCGACCGAACTCTTTCAGTCCGTCGTTAATCACCTGCTTGGATTTATCAACCACGGTGGTCACCAACTCTTTAGCGGCGAAACCGTAAAAAGTCGCGTTTCCATTACCTCTGAATCCGGGGTTATCGATTACTTGGGCCAATCCTTGGTGGGCCTCATCGGAACCGAGGCTGAGGGCCTCCACGCGCCCCCTGGCCGAGACCAGTCCGGTAAAGTCTTGGTCAGCTGCGGCACGTTCCTGAGCCACCTTTGCCGTCAGCAGCTCGATTCCCATGGATCGAACGCGGCCGTTGAAGAAGCCAACCACCTGACCGGTGGCGAAGGCCACCTGTTCGAGAAAGTAATCGAGGCCAAAGCCGAAAACGCGCGGGAACTTAGGTACGTGAAAGCTTGTGCTGGCGTTCTTGGCGCCAAAGTTCGTGGACGCATTCGCCGCGGCCGTGCTCAAGAATAGATTGAAGCACTTGCCGGCAGTCGGCGAATTATTGCATTGCTCGACCGCGTATGCGTTGTCATTGGGCTGTAAAAACTGATCGAAGCCTTGCGCTTTGATCCCGCCGATGGACCTACCGTAAACGTTGTTCATGATATTGGTGATCTGCGCCACCGCCGCTTCGGGCGTAGCGGACTCGGCGTCGCCGGATTCCACACCCGGAATCTTGCTGCCCGTGGGATTCATCCGGGCGCCTTGGCGCACGGCCAGGCGAACGGCGGTCTCTACCTTATTGAAAGTCGCGGATCCTGAAGCGGCCGCGGGGGGAGCAGCCGGGACAGCGGCAACCGCGGCGGCCGGAGCTCCGCTGGTGGGTCTCGTGAGGTCCGGCTTCTCGTCCGTCGAAAGTTTCACTAAAGGATGTTCGTTCACAAACTTGTCGTAACCACCGCTACCTTCCGCGGCATCGCCGGAGGCAATCCAGTTGCGAACTTTAACGCCGACGTCGGCAAGGGTGCGCATGAAACGGGCCTTCGGCTCCGCTAGCTTAGAAATCTTGTCGTCAACCGCGCCGATTTCGCGGCCCAATCTTGCCTGGCGCTCGCGAAACTTGTCCTCATTGGCTTGCTGGTTTAACTGAGCCTGGCCGTTGTTGTTCCCGTTATTCCCGTTCACCTGATTCGTTTGCGGCTGCAATCCGTTGCCCTGCACCACGGCCTGAGCCACCACGGTAGTAAAAAGAACTAAGAAACTGATGTAAATCGCTCGCACGACTGTCCCCCCTAAGGCCCAATCATCTGGTGTATTCCAATTCTGATGCTTTAGTGTGCAACCACGGGGCCGAGTTTTTGAACCGGCGTGAACGGGCAGGATCGTCCAGTCGGTAAGCAAGCTGTGAACACCGTGACGAGCTGTACAGAAAGTAGACAGGGGTGGGGCGTGGCGGGACTACCGTTAATGCTGGCACGTCGAGGTCATTGCGAGGGCGAAGCCAGAAGCAATCCCGTGGAATGAGGCGTCCGCTTTGTTGGTACAGGCGGATTGGCGATCGAACGGGGACTCCTTTTTCGATGTCCGCTATGTTGGTAAGGGTGGACTGGTTGCCATCTAGCCGTCTGAGGGGTTGTTCGTCGGGCGTCCTATAGAACGTTCCGAGCGGCGGGCGTAGCGTTGGGTGGGTATCCGTCTTCAACTTTTAATTCGCGTATCCGAACTATCGCCTGGTCCGCGTGCGGGTTGCGTTCTTTTTTGGGGAGCGTTTGGCGATTTTATTTGACGACCTAAATGGCGAAAAAAAGATGTCTCCGGGAATTGCGTTTTGACCTGCCCTTCTTTTTCGATCTTTTACGTTTGGTTTCCTTCCTTGAGGAAGGGTTCAGTTGAAATGGTGAATCAACGCATTTGCGCTTCGCCTAACACCTCACCGCTCGTGAAAAAAAGCCGTGGTATTCATTTTTTTATGAATGCAGCACTTCTTCATGAGCGGGCAGTCTCTTTGGCGAAAACTTTTAAGCAGTCGGAATCAGGACTGCTCTCGGTTTTAATCTCCATGCAGAAAGCCGATGCGTTTCGGCGTTTGGATTATCCCAATCTTTTCGTCTACTGCCGGCAGGCGTTGGGGTTAAGTGAATCCCAATCGGGTTACTTCTTACGGGTTGCCATTAAATCAGAAGAAGTTCCAGCGCTAAAAGAGGCCATCGATAGGGGAACTATCTCGCTATCCCAGGCAAGGCGTGTCGTTAACGTGATTACCCCCGAAAATTCCAAAGAGTGGATTGAGAAAGCGGCTACCCTTCCGCAAAGGGAATTGGAACGAGCGGTTACGGTCGCAAATCCCAGAGCCATCGTCAGGGAGAAGATTCGGCCCATCGCGCCTACGCGCAGTGAGTTACGGGTTGGAATATCAGTGGAGCTGGAAGCTAAGCTTCAGCGGGTGCGGGAGGTTCTGGCTTCTAACAAAAAGCAGGCGGTGAGTTTGGAAGCTGCGTTAGAAGAGATGGCCGCTCTGTTTTTAACAGCACAAAGACCCCGTGGAAAAAGCGAACCGCGTGAAATCGCCTTCCTCAGGAAGGGCTCCAGCTGTAGCGGTTCGGCATGAAGTGAACCGGCGGGACCAGGGGCTTTGTCAGGCATTGCTACCCACCGGTAAGCGCTGCCAATCAAAATTTTGGGTCGAGCAGCACCACATCGTTGCAAAGGCCCACGGAGGGCCCGACCTACCGAGCAATCTCATCACGCTATGTAGCCAGCACCACAAAATGCAGCACCTGCCTGGCCTACATGACCGTCGGAATCACCCCATGCCACTGCCCCGTTGAACCATACATTCCGCCCTAGACCGCCACCGGAAACGCCCCCGGCGCTTTCAGGTGAGCGCGTCCGGCTACCAGCGGGTACATCAGATCTCGTTCAACGGGGTTGCGTTCGAAACTCCGCTTCTCGCAATGACAAACTAGTCCAACGCCACCCAAACGGACTTCACTTGGGTGTAGAGCTCCAGGGCGTATTTGCCGAGCTCGCGGCCAAAGCCGGATTGTTTGTAACCGCCGAACGGCGAGGCCGCATCGAAGTGGTTGTAGCAGTTCACCCAGATCGTTCCCGCCTTGATGCTGCGGGCTAAGCGGTGGGCCTTGCCGATATCGCGAGTCCAGATGCCGGCCGACAAACCGTAGATGGTGTCGTTGGCCAGTTTGACCAGATCGTCGCTATCCTTAAAGGAGATGGCGCAGACCACGGGTCCAAAGATCTCTTCCCGGGCCACGGTCATCGAGTTGGTCACGTTGTCGAGCACGGTGGGCTTTAAGAAGTAGCCCTTGTCCGCCGCGCGCATGCCGCCGGTCAGAACTTTGGCCCCCTCCGTTTTCCCCTTCTCGATGTAACTTAAGATTTTTTTGAACTGCTCTTCCGAAACCTGGGCGCCCATCTCGGTCTTGGGATCCATCGGATCGCCCAGCACCATTTTCTCGGACTTATCCTTTAGCTTCTGCAGGAAGGTGTCCTTCACTTTGTCTTCGATAAGCATGCGCGATCCGGCACAGCAGACCTCTCCCTGATTGAAAAAGATTCCGCGCATGGCTCCCGCCACCGCAGCGTCGATATCGGCGTCCGCCATAACGATGTTCGGAGCCTTACCACCCAGTTCCAACGAAACGCGTTTCAGATTTCCCGCGGCAAGTTGCTGAACAATCCGGCCGACTTCCGTCGAGCCCGTGAACGCAATCTTGTCGACGTTTGGATGCGACGCCAACGCGGCACCGGCGGTAGGGCCGAAACCCGGAACGATGTTGACTACGCCCGGAGGCAGGCCCGCTTCGATCATCAGCTCGCCCAAACGCAGAGCGGTCAGCGGGGTTTGCTCGGCGGGTTTCAA